>JAFTVH010000060.1 GCA_017465845.1 Lachnospiraceae bacterium
AGTGTTGTATTGTTCTTGAATTATAGTAAGTAAATATAGTATAATGTTATCCATAAGCAATGATTTATCCTTTTGGTATTTTGTTGAGTTTGGTCGCTTACATTATACACTAAAAAAGGGGGTCATTGCTTTTTTATTTGAAAAAAGTGATGAATTCCTTGAAAATATAAGGTTTTTAATAAAAAACGGGGTGTCAGACTTGACACTACCTAAAAGATAAAGGAGATTTTACAATGAAAAACGTATTAATAACAGGTTCTTCCCATGGTATAGGAGCAGCAGCTGCCATTGCTTTTGCAAAGGAAGGATACAACGTGGGTGTGAATGCCAACAAAAATCCTCAGGGGGCAGAACAGGTGGCTGCTGAGTGCAGAAAATACGGGGTAGAGGCAGAGGTTTTTGTATGTGACGTAAGCAAGCACGATATGTGTAAAGAAATGATTGAGAAATTTATTGAGCGTTTCGGAAGTATTGATGTATTGGTAAATAATGCAGGCGGTGCATTGCAGATTCCGGGTGGTCCTGACGGCGAATTTAAGGACATGCCTATGGAATACTGGGATTCCCAGATTGCTTTGAACTTAAGTTCTGCAGCATACTGCGCACGTTACGCCGCTGCAGATATGATCAAAAAGGGTACTCAGGGAAGCATCATTAATATTTCTTCCATCCATTCCGAGGTCACGTGGGTACATAGAAGAATGCTTCCGTATTCTGCAGGCAAAGGAGGCCTGAATATGTTCACCAAGGCGCTGGGTGTTGAATTGATTAAATATGGAATCAATGTTAATGGTATTGCACCCGGGCTTGTATTTACCAAGCTTGCTGAGCGTTATTCACAGGAAGATCTGGCTTCCTTCTCCAGAAAGATTCCTTACGGCAATGGCGGTATGGCAAATGATATCGTACCCATGATCTTATTCCTTGCCGACAAGGAGAAGTCTAAGTTTATCGTAGGACAGACGATTTTCATCGATGGCGGTCAGTCCATTGATGGTTCCATTGAGAGTATGAATTTTAAATTTTAAAAACATATTGATGGAGGACAAAGCAGATGAAGAAATCATTGAGAAGCAGGTGGGAATTTGGGGAAGCCTCAGAATGTAGAAAAGGACTCCTTTGCGGCATGGGTTATACAAAGGAGGAGCAGGACAGGCCTCTTATCGGCATTATTAATTCCTGGAATGAGTATAATCCGGGACATGTTCACTTGAAGGATCTGGCAGAAAGAGTAAAGCAGGGTGTGCGGGAAGCAGGTGGTTTTCCCGTAGAAGTAATGACCACCGGAATCTGTGACGGTATGGTACTAAAAGACCCTAAGTATGTGGAAATTCCAAGCAGAAATTCTATCGCAGACCAGGTTGAGATCACGGTGGAAGGCAATTTCTTTGATGGTATGGTGATGTTGTCTACCTGTGATTCCATTGTGCCGGGCCATTTGATGGCGGCAGCAAGACTGGATATCCCTACGATCATGGTAACGGGCGGTTACATGCCGCTTGGGCAGTTCAGGGGGAAAGAAGTGCTGCATATTCATGCCCAGGATAAGGTGGGCACAGCCAAGGCCGGTAAAATGGATATGGACGAATATAACGGGCTGATTGAAAATTCCTGGGGAAGATGCGGCGGCTGTACTTCCATGACTACTGCAAACAGTATGTGTATTATTTCTGAGGCACTCGGTATGTCATTGCCCGGAAATTCCACGGTTTCTGCGGTAAGTCCGCAGTTGTACAACATGGCATATCAGGCAGGAAAACAGATCATGAATCTGGTGGAGCAGGATATTACGGCAAGAAAGATCATGACCGTGGATGCCATAAAAAATGCAATTAAGGTAGATATGGCCCTTGCGGCTTCTTCCAACCTTATACTGCACATCCCTGCCATTGCTCATGAGGCAGGCTATGACCTGCCATGGTGGAAATATTTTGATGAGGCTTCCAATGAGATCCCATTATTGTCTCATCTTGCTCCAAGCGGAAAATATAATTTAAAGGATCTGGACATGGCCGGCGGCATGAGCGCCGTGCTGAAGGAGCTCATGCCGAAGCTGAACGGCGATTGCCTGACGGTTACAGGGAATACCCTGCGTGAAAATGTGAAGAATGCAGTTGTTTATGATGCAGATGTCATCAGAAGCCTGGATAACCCTGTTATGAAAGAGCCGGGAATCGGGGTATTGTATGGCAATCTTGCACCGGAAGGCTCTATTATCAAGATTGCGGCTGTCCCGGAACAGCTCATGAAGTTCAGCGGTAAGGCAAGGGTGTTCGACAGTCTGGAAGAAGGACTTACGGCACTCAGAAGCGGCAAGATCATGCCGGGAGATGCTCTGGTTCTCCGCTTCATGGGACTCAAAGGCAGATTTGGGACTACCGCCTTCACCTTCCAGGAAGAGTTAAAAGGACATGCCGAATTATACCATTCCTGCGCGATTATTACAGACGGCAGATTTTCCGGCGGTACCTCCGGCTTAAGCATCGGCTATGTTTCTCCGGAAGCGGCACTTGCAGGCCCGATCGGATTGATTCAGGAAGGCGATATCATAGACATTGATATTCCGGAGAGAAAAATCAATATACGTGTCAGTGATGAGGAAATGGCTGAGCGTAAGGCTGCATTCCGGTGGGAGTTCCCGGAAAATAATTATCCGAGATATCTGAACCTGTTTGTGAAAAACGTCGGTTCCATGGCAAAAGGCGGTATCTGGGAATGATTCCGGTTAAAACAGATATTTTAGTAATCGGCGGAGGATTGGCAGGCAGGCGCTGTGCCGAGGAAGCATCTAAAAAATGCAAGGTAATACTGATTTCGGATGGCAGCGGAGCCTCTCCTTATGTGCATGGCATCAATGTACCCCTTTTTGCAGAGGACACTGTGGAATGCTTCATAGAGGATACCATGCGAAGCGGCAGGTATCAGAATAAGAAGGAACTTGTAAAGGTTCTCTGTGAAGAAAGCATCAGGCTGACAGAGGAGTTTTCATTTGATAAAAAGAATGGGGAATATGTTTTGTTGCAGCCTTTGGGCGCTGCCTATCCGCGAGTGGCAGGTATTCAGGGAAGAACCGGTGTGCATGTCCTGAATAGCATCAATAGGGATCCAAAGTTTACGGAGCTTCACCATGTCCGTGCTATGAGGTTGATATGCGAAAAAGCGAAGGATGCGGCAAATAAAACCGACCGTTCTGACGCAGGACGAGTCACCGGAGCGTATTGCTTTGATACTGTGAAAAAGGAATGGTTTCTGATAGAGGCCAAAGCTGTTGTGCTTGCCTGTGGCGGATTTGGCGGGATCTTTCCTTTTTCCACCAATTCCCCTGATATCGGCGGAGAGGGGATTGCCATGGCTTACGAAGCCGGTGCGAGATTATTGGATATGGAATTTATTCAGTATGAACCATCTGTTGCAGTATGGCCGCCAAAGCTGAAAGGAAAAAGTGTCATTACCACTATGCTCTATGAAGGAGCTGTTATCCGAAATGGTAATGGAGAACGTTTCATGGATGAGCGTGTGGACAAGGATGTACTGTCAAAAATCATATATCAGGAAATCAATTCCGGGAAAGGAACGAAAAACGGCGGTGTATACTATGACATGACCGGTGTCGGCGCCGAAATGCTTCATGAAAAGTATGAAGACTATTATCGCCGTTATGCTTCTGTGGGAATAGACATTTCCAAAGAGCCTGTGGAGATCGCACCGGGTCCTCATACGACAATGGGCGGTATAGAAATTGATGAAAAGTGTTGTACCAATGTGCAGGGGCTTTTTGCCTGTGGAGAAGTGACAGGAGGTCTGCATGGTGCTAACCGGTTGGGCGGTAATGCCGGCCTTGAAATTCTGGTGTTTGGAAAAATTGCGGGAAAGTCAGCAGCTGAGTATGCAGCAGCTGTGAAAGAAGTAGAGTGGGAAAGATGTCCGACAGATGAAATGAATTTTGACCGGACAGCATTTGATGATACATCATATAGAAAACTTCTGGAAGATGCCCTCGTAAAGGGACTGAATGTCGTGCGAAATGAATCTGATATGAAGTCAGCACTTGCCGTAATGGAACAAATTATGCTGGCAACTCATGATAGGAAAGGCTGCTTTACAGCGCGCAGATTATATTGTGATGCGCTGACAGCATATCTGGCATTAACAGCAGCCACCACCCGTAAGCAGAGCATCGGAAGTCATGTCAGGGCTGATGAAAGCAAAGAGAACAGGCGATACAGGATTATTTTACAGAATAAAAATAATCATTTGCAAATAGAAAGGGAGTATTTGGAATGACTTTACAGGAAAAAATAGAACGCGCAAATGAAGAAGCTGTGAAATGCATTACAGACGCAGAACCTTATTGGGTGGATGTGCTTCCGGCAGGGGAGTGCCTGGAAAATTTTAAGGAAAATACCATATTACATTCCGGGCCGCCCATTGCATATGAAAATATGTGCGGACTTCACAAGAGAGGTATGATAAATGCAGTCCTTTTTGAAGGCTGGGCAAAAACACCTCAGGATGCGGAAAAACTCATTCTGGCGGGTAAGGTAAACATCGATAGTGCCTTTAACTACAACACGGTTGGTTCCGGTACCGGTATTGTGACCAAATCTGTTCCTTTGCTTGTAGCAGAAGATAAGCGAACGGGAAAGCGGGCAGGCGTGTTCCCGGCAGAAGGAAAGTTTGGCGGCGGCTTCTGCGGATGGGGCGTTTACTCACAGGCAATTGCGGAAAATCTAAGATACATGCGTGAAGAGTTATTCTCGGATATCAGGAAAATCCTGAAAGAAACCGGTGGAATTGCTCTAAAGTCCATTATTGCGAAGGGACTGGAAATGGGAGATGAAAATCATTCCAGCCAGACTGCAGTAGATCTGCTTTTTCTTAAGGCGATACTTCCGTACGCTTTAAAATGTAAGAATTATGAAGAACTGATCCTATATTTTGTAAATACAGGAAGATTCTTTCATAACTTTGGCCAGGCAGCAAGCCGCTGCGGCATTATCAGCGCAGATGGAATACCGTATTCCGGCATGGTCACCGCAGCAGGGGGCAATGGTGTGGAATATGGCATAAAAGTAGCAGGTCTGGGAGATCAGTGGTTTACCGCACCTTCTCCTATGATTGAAGGTACTTATATGACTCCCGGCAGCAAAAGAGAGGACCAGCTTCCGTGGATTGGAGACAGCAGCATTGTAGAGTGTGCAGGTCTTGGCGGAATTGTGTCTGCAGCAAGCCCTGTGGTTTGCTCCTTCAGAGGAGATAAGTTGGAAGATTCCATTAAGACTACAAGGGACATGGAGAAAATTTCTATTACGAAAAATAAGAGCTATAGAATCCCGAACCTGGACTTTGACAATCCTCCGGCAGGAATTGATATTTTGAAAGTGGCAGAAACCGGAATCCTGCCGGTAATAGACGGCGGTATGATCAACCGTGACGGCGGCTGGATGGGAGCAGGCTGCGCGAGAATTCCCATGGAGTGCTTTGAAAAGGCAGCAAAGGCGTTTTGGGCAAAATATGGAGGTTAAGATGCAGGCAATACAGATATTTGATATCAAAGAAGATGGATTTCATCCGGCAGTCGTCTTTGAAGGTTGGAAAGTGGCAGTTTTTAACAGTGCACCGAACTGGCGGGAAGAGAACATATCCTATTTGCAGAAGCACAATTTCAGTGACGAAGTATTTATTCTTTTAAAAGGGGAATGCACTTTGATTCTGTCGGAGGAGGAAGTGCCGCAGACTATGTACGGTGTAAAAATGGAGCCCGGAAAGGTGTATAACGTGCCAAAAGGAAAATGGCACAGCCACGTGTTGGGGGAAGATACAACGGTGATCGTGGTTGAGAACAGTGACACTGTTCCGGAAAATTCTCCGAAAGTGCCCATTCCTTATCCTGTGGATCTGAAGAAACTGTAATGTATGATATTAATAAGGCGGCGGTACTGCATTGGCTGTGCAGTACCATCGCCTTTTATAATGGGTGCGCTTACATTCCTTTTTCTAAAATATGTCGAATCACCGTCCCAATGCCGTCCGCCATGCGCTGGAACCCGGCATCATTTGGATGAACGCCATCCATAGAAAAATCGTACTGATGAGGCTCTACAAAGAAACTCATACCATCGATAAAGTATACATTCTCATCCCCTGCCTGACGAGCCTTCAGGTAAGAAGACATGATAATGTCACGTCGTTTCAGAATGCACGACTGATCTCTGATCATCGTCCAGTAATTCGGACGGGTAATCATGATATATGGCAGATCAGGATTCTTCTCACGAATGATTTCGTACATCGGATAGTGGGTTGCCTCCAAATGCTCGATGGTGGGCGCATTATGATCATAGTCACAGATGAATACACTCATGGGCAGCGTAGCCATCCACTCCGCCAGTACAGGCTCTCCTTTGGCATTTCCGGAGAAACCGATATTATAAAAGTCAACGTTAAGTGTCCGGGAAATAATGCTGGGATAAATGTATCCCGGACGGCTGGCAGCAGTTCCGTGAACAATGGAAGAGCCGTAGAAGGCGATAGGCTTAACGTTGCGATAAGGCCGTGCTTCCTTTAGCGCTGCACCGGGTTTTAAGCCTATTTCCAGAGACTCCACCACGGAGTGCACCGGGAAATTAATGGTGTAGGAGCGTAAAGTTTCACTTTCCAGATATACAATCTGTTCGTAGCTGTCAACCATATCATAAGGCATGCGGAACTCTTTCACAAAACGGCTGCCGAATTCACCGTCTATGTACAAGTCGAATCCCGCAGTCGAAACCAATGTCAGATGCGATGATCTTCCAACCACGTGAAACTTCGCACGCAGAGCAATGTACGGTGAATCTGTAGAAAAACGCACACGGCCGCCGGCAGATTCCTGACTGAGACTATCGACGGCCACGCTTGTCGCTGCTGCAACGTCCAGGGGCAGGCGATGGAAGAAGGGTTCGGTCTGGGGCTCATACAGCCCGTGCAGGGAAAACGGTGCACGGCGCACGTCGTACCAGGTTACCTCGGCGTCACCGATGGTAGTATTTACGATCATATTTTTGTCAAGGTTAATATAAGATTCCATAGTAAATTCTCCTTTGTATTTGCAAGTTAGTTTCATTATAACGCGTGGGGGAAAGTTGTCAACAGGATTGAAGGGAAGAGTCTAAACTGTACAATTAACAGAGAATATGCAATTTTTACCACGAAGGAAAATATTGTATCATAAAGAGCTCGGTTGTAAATATCCTGACTTAATTATTTTCGAAAAAAGTGCAATATTTGAAACTTAGGAAAAAAGTGTTTCTTGAAAGGACGGACTATTTATTTTACGATTCATCTATCGGTGTTGGATAACGTCATTCCAAAACCGAGAGGTGAATCATAAAAAAGGAGGATAAAAGGTATGCTGTACAAGAAGAATGGCACACCCCGTCTGGAACAGGAACTTTTCAGGCAGCCCACGGCTGAATACCGCGGCACCCCGTTCTGGGCATGGAATTGCAAACTGGAACAGAAGGAACTGGAATGGCAGTTGGAAATCCTGAAACAAATGGGCTTTGGCGGAGCACATATGCATGTGCGTACCGGTATGGCAACTCCCTACTTAAGTGAGGAGTATATGGAGCTGATCAAGGCCTGCGTACAGAAGGCTAAAAGTGAGGATATGTTGGCATGGCTGTACGATGAGGACCGCTGGCCTTCCGGAGCCGCAGGAGGATTGGTGACAAAGGATAAGCGTTACCGTGCCAGACATATTCTGGTTACCCCGGTGTCCTATGGCGGTACAGAAAGCAAATCAGACCTTGAAAATAGTGCCGGTGCAAGAGCAGGTCGACCGGAAAACGGCGAATTGCTGGCATGTTATGATGTGGAACTGAATCAGGATGGTTATCTGAAGGGATGGCGAGTTATCTCTGAGGAGGAGCCCGCCAATCACGAAAAGTGGTATGTCTATCTGGAACTGAGCGTGGAAAGTCCCTGGTACAATAACCAGACATATGTCAATACTCTGGATAAGGCTGCAATCGACAAATTCATTGAGGTTACATACGAAAGCTATAACCGTACCATTGCAGAGGAATTTGATAAGACGGTTCCGTCCATCTTTACGGATGAGCCGCAGTTTACCGCTAAGTCTACTTTAAAATACGCAACGGAAAAAGCAGATGTGACACTACCTTGGACTGATGATCTGCCACAGACTTTTGCGGCTGCATATGATGGGGAGGATATTCTGGCAGGGATTCCGGAACTGATCTGGGATCGCGCTGACGGACAGGTTTCTGTCATTCGTTATCATTATCATGATCATGTATGTGAACGCTTTGCCAGTGCATTTGCCGATAACTGCGGTAAGTGGTGTAAGGAACATGGAATAGAGCTGACCGGACATGTGATGGCCGAGCCCACCCTTCTTTCTCAGACCAAGTATTTGGGTGAAGCAATGCGCTCCTACCGTGGTTTCGGGCTGCCCGGAATCGATATGTTGAGTGATCATATTGAATATACCACGGCTAAACAGACCCAATCTGCTGTCCATCAGTATGGCAGAGAAGGAATGCTCAGTGAGCTTTATGGTGTGACCAACTGGGATTTTGATTTCCGTGGACATAAATTGTACGGTGACTGGCAGGCAGCACTGGGAGTTACCATCCGTGTACCTCATCTGGCCTGGATGTCTATGGCAGGAGAAGCTAAGCGAGATTATCCTGCATCCATCAGCTATCAGTCCCCATGGTGGGATCAATATTCTATGGTGGAGGATCACTTTGCCCGTACCAACACGGCGATGACACGTGGTAAAGCAGTGGTAAAGGTTGGAGTGATTCATCCCATAGAAAGCTACTGGCTGCATTGGGGGCCTGCGGAGCAGACTGCTCTTGTGCGTAACAATATGGATAGTAACTTCCAGGATATGACTAAATGGCTTTTATTTGGTGGGATTGACTTTGATTTTATCAGTGAATCCCTGCTGCCTGAGCTATGTGAAAAGCCGGGGGCTCCGCTTAAGGTGGGAGAGATGGCATATGATGTGATTCTGGTACCCGGATGTGAGACACTGCGCTCTACTACACTGGATTGTCTGGAAAGCTTTGCTGCTGCCGGCGGAAAGCTGATTTTTGCAGGAGAACTGCCTGCCCTGGAAAATGCCTGTCCCAGCATTCGTGGTACAGAGCTTGCTAAGAATGCACAGTGTATCCAGTTCACACGTAATGCAATATTAAATGCCATGGAACCGGTTCGCATGGTGGAAATCAGGAATCAGACCGGTGCGCTTACCGACAATCTGCTTTACCAGATGCGGCAGGATGGAGAAGGTCGTTGGCTGTTCATCGCACATGGTAAGGAACCATATAACAAGAATATCTCCACCTCTCAGGATTTGAGAATCCGTGTAGCAGGTAACTGGAAGGTGACTTTATACAACACTATGAATGGTGATACGGAAGAGATTGATCATTGCTTCAAGGGAGAAACTACGGAAATTTACCGCCGTATGTATGACTATGACAGCTTACTGTTGTGGTTAGAGCCTGCTCAGGATACAGATGGTGAAGTATTGGAAGCTGCCTCTGTATCGAAAGAAGGATTTAAAACAGCGCGCACCATTACCGTACCATTAACAGTTCCTTACACCTTAAGTGAGCCCAATGCACTGCTTCTGGATCAGGCAGAATATGCGCTGGATGACGGAGAATGGCAGCCCAGGGAAGAAATTCTGAGACTGGATGATACCTGCCGCCAGAAACTTGGCTGGCCCAGCCGGAAAGCCCACGTAGCGCAACCATGGGTAATCGAAGAGGAGGCCATTACCCATACTGTTCACCTGCGATTCAGGATTCAGTCAGCCATAGAGTATGTAGGTGCACAGTTGGCCATCGAGGATGCAGAACGCGTCCGGCTTACCTGGAACGGTCAGGAAGTAGAAAGTAAAGTTACCGGCTGGTACGTAGATAAGGCAATCAAGACAGTGACACTGCCAACAATCAAGGCTGGAGAGAATGTGTTGGAGGCTTCTATTCCTTTCGGGGAGCGCACCAATGTGGAGTGGGCTTACCTGTTAGGTGACTTTGGCGTGGAAGCATTCGGCAGATATACCCGCATCGTACCTGCCAGAGAAGAGCTGGCATTTGGAAACATTACTGCACAGGGTTTGCCTTTCTATGGCGGTAATATTACTTATCACGTACCTGTGGAAACAATGGGTGGTAATTTAAGTGTACACTCCAGTTATTATAAGGGTGTTCTGCAGTCTGTCAGCATTGACGGCGGTAAAGAGATCCCTGCCGTATACCCGCCTTATGTAGCCCGGTTAGGTGCTGTGGAGGCAGGAAAGCATACTGTTGATATCAAGTTGTATGGACATCGCCGTAACGGCTTTGGCGCTGTACATAACGCTGATTTGGAGGACCACTATATCAGCCCGAAAAAGTGGCGTACCGATGGAGAGCGGTGGTGTTATGACTATATGCTTTGTGAAGAAGGTATTATAACGACACCGGAAATTATAGAAAACTAAGAAGAAAAGATCAGAATGAGTCACAGAGAAAGCCCGGCAGAGAGATTGCCGGGCTTTTAAGCAATGCACTTATTCGGATATTTCCTGCCTTGCATATTCCGTGCGGAACTGAGATGGCGTGATTCCGGTTTCCTGATTGAATTTTCTGCGAAAGCTTGAGGTATTGAGATATCCTACCGAGTTACTGATTTCGTCAATTGACATATCTGTATTTTTCAGAAGGTCTTTCGCTTTCTCCAGTCGCAGTGCCCAAAGGTAATCGGAAAAATTTTGACCCAGTTCTTTCTTGATGATACGGCTGGTATATGCAATACTCACTTGAAACTTATCTGCCAAAACAGAAATAGAAAAGTCCGGTTGGCAATAGGAAGCTTCTATAATCTGCTTTAAATGTTCAGGATTCAGAATTTTGTTGGAAACCTCCTGCTCGTAAAAGTCCAGAAGCTTATGCGTATTGAATGCAATTTCTTCCGCTTTCTCGGTGTAAGGACAGCTTCGGCAGGCATAGAGCGTCTCATAATAGAGATCACTGTAGGAGTTAAATGCAATTCCGCATTGACTCATGCTGTTGCTGATAATCGTAAGCACGTCCATCAGAATGCTGCGCACGAAGAAGTCCGGGAGAGGACTTTCTGTCGCATTTGATTGGCAGACAACCTGAAAAATATCATCCAATAATAGTTTTGCATCAGAAAAAGTATTTTTCTTTAATAATTCTGACATTAGCTCCAACTTATCATAGGGATAAGCGTAGGACGTGGAGGCGGGCGGCAATGACTTATATTCTGCTACAGAAACCTGAGGCCAGAAGCTGCTGGCATACTTCACACTTTCACACAAAGATGGGATGTCCAGGGGAGAACCGGAGCCATAGCTGAGGGCAGACAGGTATCCCTTCTCTTCATTGAAATTGATCAGTAATTCTTTTAAAACCTCATCTTTGTTTGATTCCAAACCAATATAATTGATGAGAAACAGAGCGTTATCTTTTTCGGCGTTCAAAATAATGCAGGAATCGTTGCCGGGAAGTACTTCCTGAAAGTATTCTTGGATGCTTAAATAAGGAAGTTCACCATCCGGAGAAGACATTAGCACTGTAAAAATTTCTTTATTGGATTTGGTGTCAAAAAACTGTTCTATGTTAGGCAGTGTAGCAGGACAGTCTGATTGACCTGAAGCAATTACAGCGTCCAGTAATGATTTCTGCACGGAAAGGCGTAAGTCCTCCAGCTTGTCCTTCAACAGCTGATTCTGATCTTCTGCTTCCGTAAAGGCATCTTCTAACTGCTTCAAATAGCCCTGATTGGAAGAAAAACCGGATACAAGTTTCCTTGTCAGCTGATGGAGCGGAAGATAAGTAATCCGCATGGCAAGGAATACCAGGAAGAAGCCCAGGCTTGCTAACAAAAGAAGGGCTATATAGGAACTTGCAAAAGTATCGTCAATCTGCCGCAGCAGGGAATCATTGGATATCAGGGATATCATGGAAAAGCCATTGCGGATTCCCGTGTGTACACATATGGAAGTAGAGGAATCTACTTCGTAGATGCCGTTTTCAAGTTCCAAAAAGTCCATGTAAGGCAGTAATTGCGATGCATTCGCACCTACAGCAATCTGATTGTCTGCGTCAATTAAGGCAATAGCAGATACGGCATCAGAGATAAGAGATTGCATACTCTGTTGAATAGAGGTTTCATCAAGAATATAAAAAAATATATAGTTCGCATTGGAACTGATGGGCGGAAAGTAGATCAAATGCTGCATAGTATCACCGGAAAGGAAAAGCAATTGCCCGGAAACTGCATCAAAATAGGGCGCCAGATCAAAGGGCATGGAATGACCATTTTCGTCCCAGATGCGAAAGCTATTGTCATCATAAGTTACTGCAGATTTGGTATAGATGACATCAGTGGAATTTTTGACCATATATGAAATAGAGTTGATCAGTTTTGAAGAAGAATCATACTTCTTGAGTTCACGATAAGCTTGGTAATTCTGATAGCCCTTCGCTTGATGGCGGGACATGATTAACGGGATATTGGATTTTAAGGAAGAGTCTATCTGAGATAAATATACCAGATCATCATTTAACTGTATTGCGATATTGTCCAGTTGTGTCTTTGATTGATTGCAAAGCTGCTCAAAGTAACTCCTGGTAAACTGCTTTCTGATAATAAAGAAAAATCCTACAATCAATACTGTGAGTATAATCAGGTAAGACAGAAAGTATCGTATATATGTATTTCCTGCTAAGTTCTTTTTCAATAAACTCATTTGAGTCCCCTCTTTTTTTATAATCTGATAATTTATTATACGAGTATTGGTTGAATTGTGCAAGTAAAAGGCGGCATACAGTTTTTTACAGGAAGGTAAATGTTGTATCATTACTCGATGCATTGAGGAAAAAGTTCGGATTTACCAAAGCATTTTGGGGAAAGTAAGCAATTTTTGCCGGTTAGGAAAAAAGTGTTTCTTGAATGGAAGGATTTATTAATTTACAATTCTACTATCGGCTATCGGTGTTGGACATGAACCGAAACCCGAGAGGCGCCTCATATAGAAAAAATATGGTTAGGAGGAAAATTATATGAAATTTAAGAAGCTGACGACAGTTATGCTTGCTTCATTATTGGCAGTATCATCTCTTGCTGCGTGTGGAAATACTGTGGGTGAAGCCGGCTCTTCTGCATCCGCTACCACGGAGAAGGAAAGTACATCTATTGCTGTAGAGAGTTCTGCCACTGCGACATCCGAGGAGGAAGGAATTACATTTCCGCTGGAAGAGAAGTTGACATTTACAGGTTTTGCCGGTATGAATGGTGAATATACTGTATCTGATAACTTTGCATGGAAGAAGGCTTTAGAGAGAGCTAATATAGAAATTGAACTGACTAATGTGTTGTCTGCTGACCTAACAGAAAAGAGAAATCTGGTACTGGCAAGTGGAGATTATCCGGATGTCTTTTACAAATCAGGACTCGGAACAGATGCCAATAAATATGGTATGCAAGGTGTATTTATTCCATTGGAAGATTTAATGAGAGAATATGCACCGAACTTTTGCGCACTGATGGATGAGACGGATGGTTGGTCCTGGATTACTGCTGCAGATGGACATGTATATTCATTCCCTCTTCAAAATGAAAAAGTTCCAAAAGTTGTACTTTGGGTCAATAAGAAATGGTTGGACAATCTTGGGTTGAAAGAACCTACCAGCTATGAGGAGCTTTATGAGGTGCTGAAAGCGTTCAAGGAACAAGATGCGAACGGGAATGGAGACCCGAACGATGAGATACCTTTTGCTTGCAGCAGTGGAAACTTACCTACATTGATGCTTTATCAGGATTATCTGTTTGATTGGAGTACATTTCTTGGTATTATTGATGGAGAATTGATATATACTCGCACTCATGAATCCTATAAAGAATTTTTAGCATATGCAACTAAGCTGTATGAGGAAGGACTTGTAAACCAGGATTGCTTTACGGTGGATAAAGCGCGACTAAGGAGTATGGGACAAACAGGAGATGTATTTGGTTTACTTCAGGACTCTGCCTCTTTCCAGTCTGTCGGCAGAGATAACGATGATGATTATATTATGCTGACCCCTTTCCAGGAAGGCACACTCCAACGCAATGAAAAGTATGTGGCGGGGACATTGGCTATTACAGATGCTTGTGAGAATCCGGAAGTAATTGTTGCCTGGGCAGATTATTTCTACACAGAGGAAGGCGGTATACTGAACTGGCTGGGAGAAGAAGGAGAGACATATCAGGTTAATGAAGACGGTACATGGGATTGGATTTTAGGCAATGGGTATGGAGATGACGTTACTACTGTCCGTGCAGCAGGTACTTTAGTTAATGGTCAGAAATTTCCAGGTATTCAGCCGGGATTATGGCAGAAAATGTCGGCCAATAGTGACGAGGACGAAGTTTACTTGAACTCAGAGAGAAGAAGAGTGTATGCAATGGGTGGAGATTTCCCACACCTTAATTTAACAGATGAGGAGAATGCAGCACTGTCTACTATTAAAACGGATGTTAATGGATATGCAGGTGAATACTTGGCAAAGGTAGTTACCGGAGAAATCTCTTTGGAAGACAGTTGGGATGAGTATGTAGAGATGATGAACCAAATGGGTGCTGAGGATATGCTTGCTATTTATCAGGCGGCATATGACAGAATCGAAAAATAGTTTGACTTAAATTGCAGATAGGGGCTGCTGCAGAATGATTAAATTCCAGTCATTGGCGTCGGGCAGCCCCTCTTTTTATGTCCCCCCCTGTCAACATGATTAAGAAAAGAGGATGTGAGTATATGGCGAAAATGATTGCGAAGAAAAGGCAAGTTTTTCTATACGGACTCCGGAAGGAGATAAAAAAGAACTGGATTCTTTATCTTATGATGCTGCCTGTTGTGCTGTACTTTTTGATATTCGAATATTGGCCAATGTATGGTATTCAGTTAGCATTTAAGAATTTCAAGATTAAGGAGCTTCCTGTATAATACAAATATAAGGAATTCCGAGAAAGGCGGTTGAGAAGAAAAATACCTCAGAGTACAATAAGATTACTGACTTTTGGACGGTTAGTAAAAAATCTTATCAATACAGAGAGGTATCTGAAATG
>JAFTVH010000011.1 GCA_017465845.1 Lachnospiraceae bacterium
GCTTCATTAGCCAGCCCCTCAAGTTAGACCCTCAAATCAGCCCCTCACGAGAAACCCTCAACAACTCACTGTAAAAAACAGGTAAACCCTCACGAAAGACCCTCAACAAGTTTGGCAAACCCTCAAGAACTTTGATTATCCTGTGTTTACACTCGTATGACAACGAGGGGAATGACACAATCAGGCGGTTTTTGTTATATGTTACGGCTGAATTTTACTTTTCGTTAAGAGCATTCCTGTTGTTATAAGCTTCCAGAACACTGTGCATCTTTTCTGTGGTAGCCATAGCATTGGAAAGAGATACATCATGGTTCATGAAGTCAATAAGAGAAGCAGTAAACTTATACATATCGGCTTCTACAAAGTATGGACGATCATAAATTTCAGGGGGCAGATAGGTCAGGTTAGTCACGATGACTTTATCAAAATGTCCCTTTTCATAAGCTTCATCGAAAGCTTTCAGACCATCGGTGAACAGACCAAACGTACAGCAGATGAATACGTTGCGGGCATTCATTTCCTTCAGCTGTTTAGCGGTATCAAGCATACTTCCGCCGGAAGAAATCATATCATCGATAATGATAACATCTTTCCCTGCGATATTATCGCCCAGGAATTCGTGTGCGACAATGGGATTTTTGCCGTTTATGATGGTGGAATAGTCTCTTCTTTTGTAGAACATACCGGTATCTACACCCAGGACAGTTGCAAAATAAATCGCACGGTCAAGAGCACCTTCGTCAGGACTGATAACTACAAGATGTTCTTTATCCACAATCAAATCGGCATCTGAATGGAGCAGCGCTTTGATGAACTGGTAAGGTGGAGTGAAGTTATCAAATCCGTTTAAAGGAGTAGCATTCTGGACGCGGGGATCGTGAGCATCGAAAGTAAGGAAGTTGTTGACTCCCATATCGCGCAGTTCTGTCAGTGCGTAGGCACAGTCAAGAGATTCTCTGCCGCTTCTTTTGTGCTGTCTGCCTTCATATAACATAGGCATGATGACATTGATACGATGTGCTTTACCGTTGCAGGCACCGATAACACGTTTCAGGTCCTGATAATGGTCATCGGGTGACATATGATTAGTGTAGCCCCCCATATCGTAGGTGATGCTGTGGTTAAAGACATCTACCAGAATAAAGAGGTCTTTACCACGTACAGATTCGCGGAAATGTGCTTTGGCTTCACCGCTGCCGAAACGGGGCAACTCCAGATCTACAAGATAGTTGTCTTCGATGTAGCCGTGAAAAGCCGGGTCATTTTTAACTTTGTCGTTATGAATACTTCTGCGGAATTCTACAAGATAATCGTTGATCGCATTCCCCATTTTGGCAGCGGAAGGGAGTGCAACGATCTTTAGTGGGGCTACGGGCATGGCATTTTCAAGTTCACGTAAATTAGGCATATAATCCTCCATTTGTATGGTGAAATTAGGGGGTATGGGCAATGACGCCGCTGAGATGGAGGAGACAGATATTCTCATTCGGACACGCTCTCGCTCCGTGAAAAACGTAGCGGACGCTAAGCTCGAAAGGACCTCGCTAAGCGCCGACGTTTTTCAAGGGTCCTCAGTGAGAACATCTGTCTCCTCCCTCAGCTGGGTTATTGGCATAAATTAATTTCACATATAAATTAAGTATATTTTATAAAGAATAAAAAACAATCTTCTTATTAATTTATATCATTATGGTAGTGACACGTCAAGGAAATTCTTGTAAAATAGAGGGAGGAAATTTCGGAATGAGGACAAAAAAGGGCAAAATTAAGGGGAATAGGGGGAGAATAGAAGGAAAATTTGTAATTTGGGGCGGGATGGAGTATAATAGTTAAAAGCAGAAGGATAAAAATATAGAAGATAAGGACTTAGTGTGTGAGATGAGTAGGAAAGAGCATGTGGTGAAGAGGGTGCTGGAGGGGAGCATTGGGGAAGAGTTGGAGATTGAAGTGGGGGATAAGGTTCTGGAGATCGATGGGACTGTGATTGAGGATATTTTTGATTATCAGTTTCTGATTCAGGATACTTATATTGAGATGTTGGTGGAGAAGCCGGATGGAGAACAGTGGCTTTTGGAGATTGATAAGGAATTTGATGAAGATCTTGGGATTGAGTTTGAGAATGGGTTGATGGATGAGTACAGGCATTGTCATAATAAGTGTATTTTTTGCTTTATTGATCAGATGCCTGAAGGGATGCGGGATACGCTGTATTTTAAGGATGATGATTCCAGATTGTCGTTTTTGCAAGGGAATTATGTGACGCTGACTAATATGTCGGATCATGACATTGACAGGATTGTGCGGTATCATCTGTCGCCGATCAATATTTCTTTTCAGACGATGAACCCGCAGCTTCGGTGTAAGATGTTGAATAATCGGTTTGCAGGAGAGGCACTGAAAAAGGTAGATGTGCTGAACGAAGCGGGAATTACGATGAATGGGCAGATTGTGCTTTGTAAGGGAATTAATGATGGGGCAGAGCTGGAGTTCAGTATCCGGGAATTGATGAAGTATATTCCTAATCTGGAGAGCGTGTCGGTGGTTCCGGTGGGACTTTCGAAATATAGAGATGGGTTGTATCCTTTGGAGGCTTTTGAAAAGGAAGATGCAAGGGAAGTTCTAGAAATCATTCACAGGTATCAGAAGGAATGCTTTGAGAAATTCGGGACGCATTTTATTCATGCCAGTGATGAATGGTATATTCTTGCGGAGGAGGAATTGCCGGAGGAAGAGCGGTATGACGGTTATCTGCAGCTTGAGAATGGCGTTGGGATGCTGAGGCTTCTGCTGGAGGAGTTTCAGGAGGCGTTTGAAGAAGTTGTCGGTAGTGATATCAAGGTGGATAGACAGGAGTTGTCTATGGCAACAGGTCTTCTGGCTTATCCCTATATCAAGCGGATGGCAGAGCAGATGACAGAAGCCTTTCCTGGATTGACAATTCATGTGTATCCTATTACCAATGAATTCTTTGGAGAGAAGATTACAGTTTCGGGACTTTTGACGGGGCAGGATATTTTGAAGCAGCTTAAGGGGAAGGAACTTGGCAACAGATTATTGCTTCCACAGAACGTTCTGCGCAGCGGAGAGACTGTCTTTCTGGATGATTTGACAGTGGAAGAACTGGAAAAAGCTTTACAAGTTCCCATTAATATTGTAAAATCAAGCGGGTATGACTTTGTTCATTGTATTCTGGGACAATAATGGATGTCCTGCGGAAAGGGCAGGATGCACGTTGCAATTGTCAGGAGTTTAATATAAAAGGAGGCATTTATGGCTAAGAGAAAGACCAAGCCTATCGTTGCGGTAGTAGGAAGACCTAACGTAGGAAAATCCACACTGTTCAACGCTTTGGCAGGTGAAAATATTTCAATTGTAAAGGATACCCCGGGTATCACCAGAGACAGAATTTATGCTGATGTAACCTGGTTGGATATGGCTTTTACATTGATCGATACAGGCGGTATTGAGCCTGACAGTAATGATATCATTCTTTCACAGATGCGTCAGCAGGCAGAAATTGCCATGGCGACAGCAGATGTGATTATCTTCCTGGTGGATGTGAAGCAGGGACTGGTAGACGCGGATGCTAAGGTGGCAGATATGCTGCGCCGTTCCCACAAACCTGTAGTCCTGGTGGTGAACAAGGTAGACAGCTTTGAAAAGTATATGGCTGATGTCTACGAGTTTTACAATCTGGGAATCGGTGATCCACATCCTATTTCAGCAGTAAACCGTTTAGGAATCGGCGACATGCTGGAGGAGGTGACTTCCTACTTTGACAAGACTGATGCCCAAGAGGAAGAAGACGAACGTACCAGAGTCGCTATCGTAGGTAAGCCTAATGTAGGAAAGTCTTCTATCATCAACAAACTCCTGGGAGAAAACAGGCTGATTGTCTCTGATATCGCAGGTACTACCAGAGATGCCGTAGATACGGAGATTACTTATAACGGCAAAGAATATGTATTTATCGATACGGCAGGTCTACGCCGAAAGAACAAGATAAAAGAAGAACTGGAACGATACATGATTGTGCGTACTGTCAGTGCAGTAGAACGGGCAGAAGTTGTGGTTCTTGTTATTGATGCGGCAGAAGGTGTAACGGAGCAGGATGCCAAGATTGCAGGTATTGCACATGAAAGAGGAAAAGCTGTCATTATTGCTGTAAATAAATGGGATGCGGTAGAGAAGGATGATAAGACGATTTACCGCTTTACCGAGAAAGTGCGTAATACATTGTCCTATATGCCTTATGCAGAGATGCTCTTTATTTCAGCAAAGACAGGTCAACGTCTTCCAAAGCTCTTTGAGACGATTGACATGGTAAGTGAGAATCATGCCATGAGAGTTTCCACGGGTGTACTGAATGAAATCATGTCGGAGGCAGTAGCCATGCAGCAGCCCCCTTCAGATAAGGGTAAGAGGCTTCGTTTGTACTATATTACACAGGTATCTGTAAAACCGCCTACTTTTGTAATTTTTGTAAATGATAAGGAACTGATGCATTTCTCCTATACCAGATACATTGAGAATCAGATTCGAGAGACCTTTGGATTCAAAGGTACGCCGCTTAAGTTCATTATAAGAGAGAGAAAGGAAAAGGAACAGTAATGGAACGTATTGTTTGTTTGATAATCGGTTATGTATTTGGTCTGTTTCAGACTGCATATTTCTATGGAAAGGCTCATGGCATCGACATTCGTCAGCATGGAAGCGGTAATTCCGGTACTACCAATGCCTTGCGCGTTCTGGGAACCAAAGCAGGTCTGATCGTCTTTGCGGGAGATTGCCTGAAATGTGCTCTGGCTGTCTGTGTGATCAGACTTATATATGGTGCGACCCATCCGGAGATGATCTATCTGCTGTGTATTTATGCTGCAGCTGGAGCAATCCTTGGACATAATTTTCCTTTTTACATGAATTTCAAGGGAGGAAAAGGAATCGCTGCTACGGCAGGTCTGATTCTGTCTCTGCATCCTGTATTTATTCCTGTGGGAGTGGTTATGTTTTTCGGTGCATTCCTTACCACCCATTTTGTTTCTCTGGGATCTCTGCTGGTGTATACAGGGTTTATGATTGAACTGGTAATCTGTGGGCAGCTGGGCTTATTCGGAATGTCTCAGACGCTTCTGGTTGAAATGTACATTGTAGCAGCGTTCCTTACTGCTATGGCTTTTTGGAAACATAGAGAGAATATCAAGCGTTTGCTGAAAGGAACAGAACGAAAGACTTATCTGTTCAAGAAAAATAAGGTAGATTAAAGGTCACAGCTGGCCTTGCATTATCGCTGAGAAAGAGGAGTATATGGCAAAAATAGGTATCATCGGTGCGGGAAGCTGGGGAAGTGCCCTGGCAGTCCTGCTTCATAATAACGGTCATGAAATCTGCATCTGGTCTGCACTGGAAAATGAAATCAAGATGCTGAATGAGACACATGAGCATAAGGCACTTGCAGGTGTGAAATTAGCAGAGGATATGGTATTTACCTCCAATCTGAAAGAAGCAGTAGAAGGCAAAGATCTTCTGGTGCTTGCAGTAGCCAGTCCCTATACAAGAAGCACTGCTCATCAGATGAAAGATATCGTTTCGGAAGGTCAGATGATCGTGAATGTGGCCAAGGGAATCGAAGAAACAACTTTGATGACTTTATCAGAAATCATTGAAGAGGAGGTACCACAGGCTGATGTGGCGGTCATGAGCGGCCCATCTCATGCGGAAGAAGTTGGAAGAGGTATTCCGACCACTATCGTAGTAGGTGCCAAAAGCAAGAAGACGGCAGAATATATCCAGAATATCTTTATGAGTGAAGTGTTCCGCGTCTATATCAGTCCGGATGTATTGGGCATCGAGCTTGGCGGTTCTCTGAAAAA
>JAFTVH010000061.1 GCA_017465845.1 Lachnospiraceae bacterium
GGTCTTACTCGTCCCGGTATAGTATGCTCATTCTCGCATTCCTTGATTTTATCCCCCAGTTCCAACAAATAATCCGTTAGTCTTTCACGTTCAGCTTCTATTACCCTCCATGCCAAAACGCTGCCACCACTGGCAATCGTTCCTTTTCCATGGATAAAAATATTTTTACAATTGTACCCACTGCTATGATCCAAATCCCCCATATTCAGGACGCTGCTGTAGCAAGACAGTTCTGTACCCTCGAAACGGCTGAGTATTCTAGGCAAGTAATCCTCAACACGGTCTGTTCCTTGTATTACAGCACCTTCCTCCAGATAAATTTCCATATCACTGTGCAGCTTTAACGCGCCTGTCAGGAAGATTCCCGCCGGAATATACAACACTTCATCACTGCCACAATCATTTATAGCCTGCTGAAGTTTTTCCGTATTCATAGTCACTCCATCCCCCACTGCATTATATGGCATTTTGGTAACGTCTTTTCTTTTTTTTATTAACGTGGTATGTATAATTCCACATTCCTTTCTTGAAGCTATAATTCCTTCACACTCCACTTCTACCAATACGGAATAATCCTGATTGGCCTTCAAGCTTTCAATTGTGCAATGTGTTTTTCTTGTTTCCTTTGCCGTTTTTCCATCTATCAGTACTCTATAAACAGCTTCCTTAGGTATGCCTTCCGGTTTGTCCCAAAAAAGTGTAATTGATTGTTCTGTAACGAAGTGTCTGATAAAATTGATACTATACATTTTTAATATCCTCCCATTAACCTGCGCACCACTTCATCGCCTACCTCACCGGTTGTGGCAGCACCCCCATCTAGTTTTCATGTAACTGGTTCTGGCTCATGATAAAGAATGAAATACCGCATTCGCCAGAGCTTCTTCTAACGCATTATTCGGATAATTAACAACTTGTATTCCCATCTTTGACAATTTGGAAGATAGGGATTGTTGCTGATACCGCAGTCTGTTACACCAATCGTCTTCACCTTTTACAAATAAATCATTCTTTCTCTATTTACAAAGTAATTTATATTAATCATAATATTTCACCATTGCCATTCCTAGCTTCAGCCTTAATGCACGCAAATACAGTAACACGTCAAAGGCATTGTGGAATTCCATCTCATGCTCGCACAAATACTTCTCCAGCACATAATACTTCTCTATTGCCGCTTCTTTTCCTTTCGCAGCACCTGCCAACAATAGCTCTGCAAAACATCCGCAAATCTCACTGTGATACTTTAAGTATCTCCAGGACAGCTGTCTTGCAGGGTCTGTTGCCAACGCTATGTTTCTGTCTATGATAGGTAAGAAGTCTGCTAAATGCGCCGGTATCTGCACTGCTTTCTCAGCCACTTCTGTATTATTCAGCCAACACATACGTTGTGTTTCTATATTACCCAGCCCTGCTTCTTCTACACCGCTTCCACCGCCTACTCGGAAGTTAGATGGGCAAAGAAGGTCTGACAGCTTTTCCAGATATGCTCTGCACAGGCTTCCCTCTGCTCCGAAAGCACCCTCAAAGTATTCCTCTGTCAGCTTATTAAAATCCAGGCTTCTGTCAAACAGAGTTTCTCCCATAGTAATCATAGGAAGTGCTGTCGGCATATACAATCTATGAGTCTGGTCACTCATGCAGCCTTCAAAACCAACTTCTGCCAAATCCCGCATATCACGGTTTGTCTCTCTGGCAATCTGCATATATCCCAAATCACAATACATATCCGTATAATAACGATATTCATATATAATATTCGGAATATTATTACATGCCTTTTTCCAGTCCCTACGCCACTTCATTCTCACGGTATCCGGCGCCGGATGAAACTCATTTATCCTGTATTCCGGCTCTTCTGCCAGCGGTGCCTCCGTGATGTTCTTGTAACCCTTTTCATAGTGAAGACCAATAGCAGAAAGCAAGATAAAGCGCTCCGGATTATGTAAGGTAAGCTTCTGCGGTGGACGTTCTGTTTCCACATATCCGATAAACACGATACGTGCCTTGGACTCAATCTTCTCCAAAGCTTCATCCAGCTCATTCAAAAGCTGCACATAATGGTCAGAAGGATGCATTTTAATACAGTTCTCACACTCACACTGATTGTTCGGTGCATCTGCCAGCCATACATGTACAAAGTCCATATACGGCTTTTCCTGAATGTACTCCACCAAAGTATCCACCAGTATTTTTCTGGCTTCAGGGTTGGAGTAGCAAAAATGGGTATAAAAGCTGCTGCCGCCAAACAAGTCACGCTTGCCTTTCACAAGTGCCAGGTATTTCTTATCCTCCGCGCGTAGTGCCGCCTGCTGCGCCTCAGAAGGACCGTTTTCCACGCCCAGTTTTCTGAACATCCAGCCGTGGCCCAGGGTATGCAGCTGCAGACCAACCTTTTTGATATCCTGCTCCAGCAGACGGATGTAGTCGTAAATCATTTCCCTGTCAGTAATCTGCCCCTTCTGACGAAGCTTGGTATTGCCCACATGACCGTACCACTTGTGCATGTAGGTATATGGCACGATACCTTCAATCATATACATATTCATGCCAATCTTCGGCAGCCAATAAACCGTATCACGCATATGCTCATAGCTGATGGTTCCCTCACAGCATTCTCCACGGAACGGATAATCGGCCTTTTTCCGGTATTTAAAAGAATGTTTGGTTAAATCTGCATATGGTACATAGTCTCCATCAGCTCCCGGTCTGATAAAACGGCAGCCTGCAGAAGTACAGTATTTATAAACCCCCATAAGGATACTACGAGGATTACTGCCGGCGATGTAACCTGTTCCATTCGCAATGTCTACATCAATAATATCCTCAATAAATGGGTCTGAAAGGTCGCTTATATCAAGCGAAAGCTCCGCTAATAAGCCAAGCACAATGTTTCCCTCTTCTTTGATCATCGGAACACTGTCCATAAAACAAATTTCTGGAATAATCGCGCCCCTTGACATACCGATAATATATTTTTTCAGTTCGGTTGCTGTATATTCTATTGTTTCGCCTTTTTGCATTATTTGAATTTTCATATTATGTGTCCTCTCGCATTTATGGTAGTGTCAATTTTGACACCCCGCTTTTTATTAAAAAACTTATAGAAAGAGTCAGGGTTTAGCTACTTACCAGTACATCTCCCAATCCTGATGCAATCTAGTCAACGCTTCCATGTAAAAATAATCTCCAAAGGAGCAGCACTCGTCCCTTCCCAAATCCCTGCTCATCGCGTTGTATGATGTCTTGCAACAATAGGTTGCATGCTTCAAAATACCATTAGAAAGTTCATAATCCCTAACCATATAATTGTCATATAATGATTTCAAAATCCTCTTGGCACTACTAACATAATATTCTGCTTCCTCCTGCTCCAGATACTTCGCCATCTCCAGCATACCGCATGCCGCAATTGCCGCTGCGGAAGAATCTCTCGGCCACTCATCACCCTCCATGAAAGTCAGGTCAAAATAAGCCACCATATCCTCCGGCAAATGCTTCATGAAATAGGGTGCAGTTATGCCAAACATCTCCTTACATGCCTCTGTTTTCGTATACTTATATGAAATGGCAGGTCCATAAATAGCCCACGCCTGTCCGCGTGACCATGCAGAATCATCGCTATAGCCCTGTCTTGTAAAATTGCAAAGATGCTCCCCTGTTTCATTATCAAAACGTGCTGCCTGCGCAGTGGAACCGTCTTCTCTTATAATATATTTGCTGGTAGTGTGAAAATGCGTTATTGCTACCTTCTTATACTTATCATCCCCTGTAACCTCCGATGCCCAATACAATAAAGGTAAATTAAGTAAAGTATCTACAATCATTCTGTATTCTTTCTTGTTCTCAGGCTGATTTATAGACTGTATGAAATTACCTTTTGTACGAAACATGGTAAGTAAATTATCTGCCGCCATAAGTGCAGCCTCTTTCGCTTTCTCATTACCGGTAAGCTTATACGCAGCCACACACGACAGAGAATACAGAAATCCCATGTCATGACTGTCCACTGCAATCCTTTTGGTAATTCTCTCATAAAAGCTGTCACACTGGCGGAGCGCCGCTTCCTTCAGACATTCCTCCTTGCTGAATTCATATGCCAGCCAGATTTCTCCTGTCCAGAAAGCATTTGTCCAATCCACGTTTTCAATCTGCCGGTAGAAAAGGTTCTCACTTGCCGGTGACTGAAATTTATCTGTAAATTCCGGTAAAACACGTAATATCTGACCGGTACATACCTCAAGTCCCTCCTTTACCTCTTCAGGAGTAATTTGTGGCATATTCTCATAGCTCTTCATAGGCTCTCCTCCAGACTTTAATCAAAATATTTTAACATTTGGTAGCTCAAGCTTTATTCCTAATAAAATATGGCAATTCTTCTACCGTGACCTTCACACAGATATCCGTGTCTCCGTCATACACATTTCCATCTGCAGCCTGCCATTTCCCCTTCGGTAATCTGACAATGCGCTCATTCATATTTTTAATCAATACTGGAGCTACCAGTACAGTATCTCCCAGCATAAATTGGTCTGAAATCGTTTCAAATCCTTCCTCTGGAAATTCATAGGCCATATGCCTGATAATCGGTTCCCCACTAGTGCAGGCATGACAGGCAAGCTCCATGATATAATCGCTGAATTTCACATGCAGCAGAGCCGCTTTTCTTACAATATCCCTGTTCTTTTCAGATAATACTCTCCATGGTGCCAGGCTGAACTGCATCATCGGCATCAACGCACTGACCTGTGCATAACGCACTATCAGTTCCTCGTCAATTCGGGTATAATCCGAGCCTACATCTCCACCGCCTATCATATCCGGGCAATGATAAGCATATCCCAGAAGTCCCTGTACCAAAGAATTGGGAATAAGACAATTCAAACCACTTTTGTCCCAACTATGCTGCTTATCCTGCAGTCTGGTCACCAATGCCTGTCCACCAAACCCATATGCCGAGCGTAGTTCATTAAAATCATACTGTAATGCAAACCGATTATATACAGATGTATATTCCTGCGGCAATAACTGCTCTGCTGCCTGGTCTTCACCGGTATAAAAATATGCATCACCGCCATCAAATTTAAATCCATCAATTCCATACACTTCCTGCAGGTCGTCCAACTGCTCCTTTAACCAGCTCCATGTGCCGGCATTAGTCAAATCCAACACCGCACTCAGGCCATTCCACCATTCTCTGACTGCAATCTTTCCGTCCTTATCCTTGACCAGATAATCCTTTTTTCTCAGTTCTCTGAAAGTGGCACAATCCGGACTGACCACCGGAATCACCCAGAGCATGACCTTAAATCCCAGCTTATGCAGCTCGTCTATCATTCCTTTAGGATCCGAGAATTTTCCCTTATGAAACTGCCATACACCATAATCTTCAGACCAGCCATCATCTATCATCAGAATACCAGCCGGTAGCCCATGATCGATGATTCCATGGGCATAATCCAGAACCCCCTGCTGTGTCTGATTATATTGCAGTTCAATCCAGGTATTATACTGAGGCATCCTGAAAAAAGCCTCATTCGGCAATCTCCCACTAAACGGAAAATGTCTCCTGCAAGCTGCCAGATAAGCCCCTTTCAGGTTCTCATGCCCTTCTGAAACAAGAACCTCTGACTGTCCTTCACAGACAATTTCACCTTCCCGAAAAATTGCCGAAAAGGGCTTTTCACTCCAGAGATAACGCCCTCTGGTGGACAAAATCAAAGGGGTGGACTGGTCCAGCGAAGCACACACATCCGTCATATCCAATACAAAGTCACTATGTTTGTCCAAAGGCATATGCAGGCCTTTGTCCACAATACCGCCATACCAATATTCATTGTCAAGTATTTTAACTCTCACTTCTTCACTCCACCATTCATAATTCTAAATTATCTTTTTATCAGAGTCAGCTTACTCACGCTTAATCCCACAGGATCATCCATGTTAATTTGATCCGCATATAGCGCAAGTGTCTGACTTCCTTTTGCCAGATTGACACTTCCCAGAAAACTTCCTGTTTCCCCAAAATATTTTCTGTTGGCTCCTGTAGATTCTTTATCAGCGGTTATCACTTTGCTTTCGCCTGTGCCATTGCACAGAATATGTACTTTATGTCCGCCTTTCCATTCCTTATACTTCTGCGTAATTGTATAAAGAAATACATCGTAAAGCCCCTCTTCTTTCACTTCAAAATCCCATTGCAGATAATTCTGTTCTGACCTCCAGTTCTCTACAATACCGGCCGGATTGACTCCCATATCTTCGCAGCCTGCCAGATTCAGGTTCTCCGCTTCCAATGCGTCATCCCCTATAAGCAGTCCCGCTGCCTGTGTTTTTTCACGCCTGATAATACTGCCAGCCGCTGCCGGAAGAATTAACTGCCCCTTCTCCTGCTGACAGCATCCTTTTCTTACTGTCACTTCACCGTCCAACAAAAGTTTTATTACGGTTACATATTTTCCAAATTCTACCTGGCGCAGATCAATATGAAGTGCATCCTCCTGTGTATATGCAAGTTCCGGACCTCCTAAGACCATAGCTCCGGTAACTTTATTCTCGATTCCATAAATATCAATGCTCTCCCTGCTCTCATACACATACAGATAAATAGCATTGTCTCGGCAGCTTGCACCACCAAAGGAAAAATCACAGTCAAATGGTGAGCTTTCCGTACCATTCACCGCTTCTGCATTTACCTTGTACCATTCTGCAAGTTCCTCCAGTATATAGATACTCTCCTCAGGGATTTCTCCATTTGCTTTCGGACCGATATTCAAAAGCAGATTCGTTCCCTTAGCAAGCAAGCCACAAAGGAGCTCTATGATTTCTTTCGGAGATTTGAAATTGTGGTCATCCCTCTTATATCCCCAGGTATCATTCATTGTTGCTGCCGTCTCCCAACATCCATTAGGCTTGGCAGCCGGAATCTGATTATCGCCGAAGCACCCGAAATCTGCCAATCTATGATCATAGGCAAGACGACCACTCACCAGACAGCCCGGCTGGTACTTTTTAACATATGCTTTTAGATCCAGTGCCATTTCTTCTGTAATTCCTTTCGGCACATCCATCCAGAGCATACCGATATCCCCGTAATTTGTCAGTAGTTCCCGAAGCTGGTGCTTACACTTGCCATCAATATAGGCCCGAAAATCCCGCTCAACTTCCGGAACGTGAAAATCCCATGTATTGCCCATGGCATTGGGCTCATGAAAATCCAGTGCATGAGAATAATAGAGACATGGAGTAATCCCTTCCTCTCTCATCGCTTCCACTACCGCTTTGGTAACATCTTTTCCATATGCTCCTCTCTTAACAATGCTATAATCATCAAAAGAAGTATCATACATAGCAAAGCCCTCGTGGTGTTTGGCAGTAAACACGCAATATTGTATTCCCGCATTCTTAGCCAGTCTGGCCCAATATGCAGGGTCAAACTTTTCACAGGTCATCTTTTCAGCGAACATTTCATATTCTGCTCTGGGAATTCTCTCCTTAGAGGCAATCCACTCACCAATCCCCACTGTTTCTTTTCCCTGCCAATATCCTTCCGTTGCAGCATACAATCCCCAATGGACAAATAATCCTATTCTCGCTTCCTTAAACCATTTTATTTTTTCATCTTTTTCACTAAGCATATTCAGATTTCTCCCAGTACTTACACGCTTATAGTCTAACAGACAGCCAGATTCTTCCGAACCTGGCCGTCCTGTTTACTTCACCTTATTCTACAAGGTTATTTACTTAAATGAATTGTATCTATCATAAGCATCAGCATAAACTTTAATCCATTCATTTACTCTAAGTGACTCCAACTGCTTCAGATGACTCTCCCATGCAGCATCATCTCCGCCATTGA
>JAFTVH010000062.1 GCA_017465845.1 Lachnospiraceae bacterium
CAAAAATTTGAATTAAAGGAAAACCATGGGAAGCTGATGTGGATAACTATTGAAAAATCATCAGAAAAGTGGAAAGATTTCAACAGGCCTGAAATAGAGGAATTTAGAACGGTATTAATGATTTTTATTCCTCACCGCTGACAGATGTGTTTTCGGTCTTGATTTCCCTTATAATTCAGCGGACAAGATCAAGGATGCCATGAGGCAGATGCGGGAATGTATTGATGAGATGGGTCTGGGTGATGACGCTGTAGAGAAGGTATTTGGCGGAAATCTGATGAAGATGATAGGACAATGACAGGAATGATATTTTTATAAATAAATTGCTTGCTTTTTGTTTAATTATGTGCTACAATTTCAAATGGTCAGAATTTCTAAAGAGATTCTGTATGGATGGATTCCCGAGTGGCCAAAGGGGACAGACTGTAAATCTGCTGCAAATTGCTTCGGTGGTTCGAATCCACCTCCATCCATTAGCGTTGATGAGGTCAATGGAACAGTGCTGAGCTCGTATGTCCATAAGAAAGACTATAACGCTAATTTGCGTCAGCTGGTGTGGCGGAATAGGCAGACGCAAGGGACTTAAAATCCCTCGGGGGCAACCCCGTGCCGGTTCAAGTCCGGCCACCAGCATCCAGGGAAAGTGCTTCAAATGCTGATTTTATCAGTGTTTGAGGCATTTTTTATGTGTTTGATCAGGGTGATAACATTCTATAAAATGTAAATTTCAGGTTATCCGGTGATACTTTTATCATTTGTAGAATAATCCTGCTATGAAAGAATAATGCTGGTATCCTTAAAGATCATAGCTTTTTCGGATGTAATAGTCAAACATGCGGGTGGCTGCTCTTTCGCCATTATTCAAGCATGTAAATCCACTTTTGGTAGGATGGAGATTATACAGCAATGAAACAAATTTGTGGATATCTAATTTCAATGTGACGGGGTCAAGTTTTAAGTGCTTCATGCTTGATAAACCGTCAACACAGGGATTTAGCAGAGGTCCTGTTATCGGTTTCGAAGGAACAGGAGAGTTTATCTGCTATGGAATAATTCATGGTACCCGTCAAGATAATACGGGAGGAAAACTTGCCATCGTTGTGCATAGTGCATATTTGTATGAACTTATAGAGTACGCAAAGAAGAGTTAAGTTTTTCAACAAATGCAGATAAAATAATAGTATGAAGTATAAAGAAAAATGAGATAGCGATAATTCTAACAAATATCTTCAAACATATGCATACACTTTACGAAATAGTTGATTTCGCATGAAAGTGGAAGGCTTTCAATTGAGTGGCACGCACCTAAATAAACCAGTATTTCAGTAAGAGTAAAGGTCTTGCGTGAGCGAGACCTTTTTACATGAGAAAAGGGAAAGCTACAGCAAGTTTATTATGTCTTGAAAAAATGATACCGAATGCGGTATAATGTCAATATGCAGAGTATGTTACAAATAGGAGGTTTGACATGTACGATTTGATGCTGAATCATGAAACAATAAATATTGTAAAGAAAGAAGCTGCATGTATGGCCTCTGATTTAATGAAGAGTGATCTGGTGGAGGCAATTTTATATGGTTCTTGTGCACGTGGAGATTTTGCAGAAGATTCAGATATTGATATCGCTTTGATAACAAAGTGCAGCCGCATGGAAGTGAAGAAATATGATGAAGAGTTGGCACATATAGCAACTGATCTTGCGATGAAATATTTTGCAATTGTCAATTTCGTGTGTCTGCCGGTTGATGAGTATATAGAGAAAAAAGCATGGTATGCGTATTTTAGAAATATCGATAAAGAGGGAGAGATTTTGTATGGATAAGGAATATTACATGGCATTGGCAAAAGTTAGAATGGATAGGGCGCAAGAATTGCTGGCAGAGTCTAAAGGGCTTTTGGAAAAGAAGCATATAAGTCTGCGAATAATAGAGCATTTTATTCAATAGAAAAAAGTGTGAAAGCACTATTAGCAACGCAGGAAGTTGAAGTTGCTACACATAATGGAGGACTTAAACAGTTCAATTTTCTCTTTATTTTTAAGGGGGATGGTACATTTACGTCAGAGGATTATCAGAAAGTAGCCAGAGCAGAACAGATACGCAACGCATCAGATTATGATGACTTTTATGTGGCAAGCAAAGAGGAGACCAGACAGCAGGTAGAAAATGCAGAATATCTGGTGAAGAAAATTGCACGGTATATATATCGGGAATAATGATGGTGAAATTTATCACCGGCCACCAATAGATTGGAGCAGATTTAAGACAATTCAGGTAATAACATGGGTAATAACATTTTGACTGACCCCGTGTAAACCTCCTTTTTATCAATATAGGCTCTCGGAATCTTGAGTCTTTCGACCAAGATTCACCGGTCGGATGAACCTTGAAAAGTAAATATTATGCAGAATGCATATGACAAGTAATAAACGAAGAAAAAATAAAGAAAAAATAAAGAAAAATGGGCGCAATTAATAGACCTTACGTCAGATTTACGAGGAGGATCACTAAAAAGCCTTGGATTATCTTTTAAGATAAGGTGTACATTCCTGCCATATTTAGCATCTGAGCAGGGTTCCTCACAAGTGCACTGAGGGGTGCCGCCTTTGCAGGTGATCATCTGCTTCATGGAAAACCAGTTGTATAAAAATCCATGTTAGTGGCGTCGTGAGGCAGGACCCAGGAATGGAAAAACTGGAAGATCATTAGCAGAATCCGATGCTGACACCGCTGGATGCTACGATCATGAATGTGGTCCTGTGTCTTGCAGGTAGCGTATTGTTCAGTGTAGGGTTAGGAAAAATCAGTAAAAAATTATTAAGAAAAACAAGTTTGGTATAAGTGTGAAAAAGGACTGTTTTAGAAAAGTGCGAAACAGTTCTTTTTTGCGAATTCTCCGGACTTATTTAAACGGTCCTTGGCTTCAGAACGGAAAGCAACCCTGACACACAAATGTCAGGGCTGTTATCGTAATTGTTTTTAATTTATTACATAGAAATTTCTACTTGAACTGGGGGTACATTCCAAGTGCAGTTCTTCCACCATCCATGATAATGTCACAACCTGTAAGATATTCATGACCGGGAGTAAGCAGGTGTTTAATCAGGTCTGCCATTTCACCTGAGCTTCCAAAGCGCTGAAAAGCAGATCCACGTTTTATCGCTGCGGCTGCATCCTCATTACCGGCACCCTGATTTTCCAGCATTGGTGTCATGAAAGAACCGGGAGCAATGGAGATGATACGACTGTTGTTCTTCTGTGCAACACGCATGGTGTTGGTCATAGTGTAAAACATGACAAAACGCTTGGATGCGGCATAGGCAGTATAATCGGGACCAAGTGCGATCATCCTGGGATCTGTGGGAACAGGAATCAATTCGGAAACTTTCTGGATAAAATCATCTGTATCCGGCTGCATCCACAGTTCAAATTCTTCCTTTTTTGGTTGATAGAAATAACCGGTAACAGAAGAATAATTTACCACATTTGAGTTATCCAGATAAGGAAGGAAAGCCTCCAGAACGTAGTGGGTTCCCAACATATTGATTTTAAGGAGCATCTCACGGGGAACTGCACCGTAGTCTACGCCTGCTGCATTGACAACATTACCGATGGGAGCAATACTTATAGCATATTCTACAAATTCTTTCAGGGAGTCCCTGTTGGAAATATCACATGGTTTACCATAGGCTTCAATACCTGCCTCTTTTAATTCATTCAGTGCATTTTCCAGTCTTTTTGGATTTCTTCCTCCGATTAAAACGGGGCCGAATTCGCCCAGCACTTTAGCGGTTTCAAGACCCATTCCGGAGGTTCCTCCGGTTACAACCTGCAATCTTCTTTCACTCATATCTTTCTTCCTTTCTTTGAAGTACAACATACAAGACCGGTCATTTCAACATTTGAATATGGTTCTTGGTAGTTGTAAATACCTTTCAGATTTTATTAATCACTGTTGTTTACTGCCTGCACTTTTTTACAGGTGTTGAAAATACATAATTTATATATTATTCTACCATACAATTTCTGTGGTCACAACAAGTTTTTTCCCGCGGAGGAGCACAAGTTTTTTTTCCGCGGAGGAGCACTGCGGAGGAGCATAACGCGGACAGGGGTTGCTGTTTCAGAAGAATTTTGGGCATTGAGGAGGGATTTTTCTGCAAGGAATGCTGCAATTTGTTGTCTATATAGGTGAAAGGCTTTACAATAAAACAAAGGAGGACGAAATGGAAGATAAGCAGATTATTGACTTATATTGGGAACGTTCCGAACAGGCTATTTCGGCCACTGCAATAAAGTACGGAAATTACTGTCATTCTATATCTTACAACATTTTACACAACGCAGAAGATGCAGAGGAATGTGTAAACGCTACATATCTGGCCGCCTGGGAATCCATACCGCCCAATCGGCCACAGCGTCTGGCAGTCTATCTGGGGAAAATAACCAGGAATTTCTCGCTGAACAGAGTAAAGTATTATTCTGCCCAAAAAAGAGGATTGGGGCAAACAGATCTGGTTCTTTCCGAGCTGGAAGATTGTATTCCGGCAAGCACCGGAGTGGAGCAACAGGTGGAAGAAAGGTTGCTGGTAAAGGCAATCGAAGCTTTCCTTTACAGCCAGCCTCCGGAGAAGAGGAATATCTTTATTCGGCGGTATTGGGCTATGACCCCGATCAAGGATATTGCGCGCAGCTTTGGTATGAGTGAAAGCAAAATCATGTCATTGCTTTTTCGCATGAGGAAAGAATTGAAAAAGCACCTGGAAAAGGAGGGATTCACTTTATGAAACAGGAAAAACTGCTGAATGCTATAGGAAACATTGATGAAGAATTGCTGTATGGGGCTATGGAAGAGCCTGCCCTGCCATCGGTAAAAAAGAGCAGAAGCAGGTTAAAATGGTGCGTGGCTGCAGCCTGTCTTTGTGTTCTGATCACCTTACCGGCTGCAGCTGCAAACAAAGAATTATTTGTAAATGTCTGGCAGAATTTCACAGACTGGGAGGTGCGTACTTCCGGCAAAATCGCCATCAAAGAACTTGCTCCGGAACTGTTGGAACTGGACGGAGGATATTATCCTCAGGAGAACATAGAAGCGGCGGAAGAATTTCTGGGTATTACATTGCCGAAGAGTGCTGCACTGAAAGAAGCGGAAAAAGCATATTTTCATATTAAATTTGAAAATGGCGACAGTCTGACAAAACACTGCTATGTCGATTTGGGCAAAGACAGCGAAGGGCGGCTGTTAGCAATAAATGTAGAAGCCTGTTATCGTTACGGTAATCGTTACAACAAGCTGCCTGTGACGGTAAGTTATGGTCTGACCACGGAGCTGAACAGCTATGATAATGGGGGTGGCCGTGGCGTTACCGGCATGGATGATGAGGAGAATCAGCCGGAACAGATCAGCTATATTACCCCTTCGGGCAGGGAGTGCACTATATTTTATGCTACTTATACTGGTGACAAACATGTGCTCTGTTCCGGTTACGGTTATATGACAATGGACAATATGTTAATATCAGTAACGATACATCATGGTTCCGAGAAAGCGGTACGCAGTGCGATGACGCAGATCCTGGATGGGTTTGAATAAGACCGGCATATAAGGAGTTAAATTTGCTTAATTTCCAGCAGCCCCTTTTTAGGTATGAAATGTTGTTTTTCGCTTGATTTTGCTTTAAAGAACAACTACGTTCCGCCCCAGAATTTCTACTGTATCGGCGGCATGAAGATCTTCCGTGATTTAATCTGGCTGATGCAGGGAATGATGAAAGCAGACCACAAATTTTACAAAGCCCACGGACAGTATGATTTTCCTCAGAAAAAGAAAGGCACTATGTTGAAAATGTATTTGTGAGGTGCCTTGCTCTCCAACCCTAAACTGAAGGGGAAGATCGGAAATCAGATGAATGAAGGTATGATTGCACCGTATAAAAAGGTGTTGGAGACGGTGAAAGGCTGAAATTAGCGGGGATGCCGTAAACGGAGACAGAACTGAATAATGTAGTATGGACCAAACGATTAGCCGGTATAAATTACCGGCTATTTTTATTGCGGATTCAGCAGCGAATAATGGCAGAATGCATATGTTTTGGACGAAAAAGAATTAAAACATAGTGCAATAATTGCATCCATATAATATCAAATACGTAAATTATTTGTAATATGCATAGAGAAAAACGCAATAAAACCATTGAAAACGTACAAAAATTGTACTGCGGCGAAAATGGGGGCAATTCATGGCCCTTTTGCACGTTGTAAGGAATGATTACAATGAGAGTACAAAGTATGAAAGCGAGGATATGGTATTATATGAAAAGGAGTCGGCAAAAGACAAAACTTAAAAAACAGATATCATCAAATTGGCAGCTTTACGTTTTGATGCTTCCCGCAGTCACTTATACCCTACTGTTTTGCTATAAACCTATGTATGGCATTTTGATTGCATTTCAGAATTTCAGTGTCAGAAAAGGCATCTGGGGAAGTGAATGGGTCGGTTTTGATAATTTTATGAGGTTATTCAATTCTTACTGGTTTCCGATCATTTTGAAAAATACATTTACGCTCAGTGTGCTGGGATTGATCATAGGATTTCCCGTACCTATTATACTGGCGTTAATGCTGAATGAATTGAGAAACGGGAAATATAGAACCTTTGTACAGACAGTATCGTATCTTCCGCATTTTATATCGACAGTTGTTATGTGCGGTATCATTACCATGTTTTTAAGTCCGAGTAACGGCGTTATCAATCAGATAATAGCGCTGCTTGGAGGGGAAAAAGTATATTTCATGCAGGTACCTGAGTGGTTTAAATGGATTTACGAACTAAGCGGTATCTGGCAGGGGGCAGGCTGGAGTTCGATCATTTACTTTGCGGCATTATCCAGCGTGGACAGTGCTCTGCTGGAAGCGGCAGACATAGACGGAGCAAGCCGTATGCAGAAAATATGGTACATCAATCTTCCGGAAATCATACCGACCATTGTAGTAATGTTTGTTCTGCGTTGCGGGCAGATACTCAGTGTGGGATATGAAAAAGTATATCTGCTTCAAAACGATATGAATCTGATCGGTTCGGAAATTATTTCTACATATGTATATAAAGTGGGTCTGGAGCAATCGGATTTTGCATTTTCCACAGCTGTGGGACTGTTTAATACGGTGGTTAACTGTGTGATATTATGTACTGCAAATGCATTATCGAAAAAAATTACGAAGACAGGGTTATTTTAACGTAAGGAGGAAAAAACAGATGCAGAGTGTGCGAAAAATATTAAAAGGAAGCAGCTTTTTTCAGCTGATTGTGAATACACTGATATTTGTTTTCCTGCTGATTGAATTGTATCCCATCATCTATGTGGTCAGCTGCTCCTTCAGTGATCCGGATGCGGTAAATGCGGGAAAAGTGTTATTGATGCCGATCGGTTTTACGCTGGAAGGATACAAGCGTGTATTTGAATATCGTGACATCTGGGTTGGATATGGAAATACAATATTTTATACAGTTGTTGGAACGATCATAAATCTATTGGTGACGCTGCCCTGTGCGTATGCGTTATCAAGAAAAAATGTGGCGGGCAGCAAGTTTGTCATGATATTTTTCATGGTGACCATGTATATCGGAGGAGGCTTGATTCCCGGTTATCTGAATGTAAAATCCTTCGGTCTGCTGAACACCAGGGCAGTAATGGTGATTTTAGGAGCGCTGTCAGTCTATAATATGATCGTGGCGAGAACTTTTTTTTCAGGTTCCATTCCTTATGAAATTACGGAAGCGGCCAAGATTGATGGCTGCGATGAGTTTTCCACCTTTTTGAAGATCGTTATGCCATTATCGAAAGCGATTGTGGGCGTTATGGTTTTGTATTACGGTATCGGACACTGGAATTCTTACTTCAGTGCCATGATTTATCTGGATGACAGGGAAAAGTTTCCCCTGCAGATATTTTTAAGGGAAATATTGCTGCAAAGTAAAATGCTGCAGGACACCGTGGCTGACCCTTCGGCATCTGTCGAAGAAATTATGTATCTTGAGCAACTTGCCAGATCTGCAGACCTGATTAAGTATTGTGTGATCATTGTTTCAACACTGCCCATGATGATCATCTATCCGAATTTACAGAAATATTTTGAAAAAGGCGTCATGGTCGGTTCAGTAAAAGGTTAATTAAAGGAGGAAAAGATGAAAACAGTAATTTTTTTAGGAGATTCCATAACAGATGCAGGACGTTCCAGAGAAAATGAGACCAGGACAGGATTCGGCTACCCTACATTGGTAAGAGGGGAAATAGGATTTGACTACCCTGAACAATATATTTTTTATAACAGGGGAACCTGCGGCGATCGCGTAGTTGATCTGTATGCAAGAATCAAGAATGATGTTATAAATATGAAGCCGGACATTTTAAGTATTTTAATTGGTGTAAATGATGCATGGATTGATATATATAAGCAAAATGGAGTTAGTGCAGACAAATATTTTAAGATCTATGACATGCTGATTGAAGAGATTAAGGAAGCTCTGCCGGAGATTAAAATCATGATCATGGAGCCTTTTACTTTAAAAACGGCAGAAGTGGAGGACCATTGGGAGGAACTTCAGAGTGAGGTACATAAGAGAGCTGAGAAAGCAAAAGAGATTGCAGAAAAATATCAGCTGCCGTTTATAGCATTGCAGGAGAAATTTGATGAGGCAGCAAAGTTTACCCCCAATAATTATTGGTTGAAGGATGGCGTACATCCATCTACAGCAGGGCATGAGCTTATTAAGCGGGAATGGATCATTGCTTTTAAAAAGATAATAGATTAAACTGTTCCTGATTCATGAATGTACTTCCGGAGGAAGAGCGCGCAGCATTTTGATGATGGGATATTTTAATAGAATAAAAAAGGGAGGTCTTACAATGAGACGAAGAAAACAAATCTTATGTGCAATTCTGGCAGCATCAATGATGAGTTCCCTGTTGGTGGGATGTGGTCAGACACAGAGTGAAGAATCTGTAAAAGAAACAGTACAGGAAACTGTGCAGGAAACAGCAACCAAGGAATCTGATACAGAAGTGGCTTCCGGTGCGGCTGATACAGAAGATGCTGCGCAGGAGGGAACCACTCAGCGTATTTCTGATGAAGTGGTCACACTGACTGTGGCCGGTGCGGACAGCAATGCGAATGCAGACTGGAACAGCACGATTCAGTTTGCGGAATACGAGAAGAGACTGGGAATTAAGCTGGATGCAACAACTTATACAACAGAACAGTGGAGCAGCAAGCTGACATTGATGCTCGCATCTGATCAAATGCCGGATATTGTGGCTATGACAAAATCGAAAATGAGTCGTTCTGATCTGGTAAAATATGCGGCAGACGGATATTTTCTGGATTTCAGTCAGTATTTGGATGTAATGCCGAATCTGACAAAATGGATGGAAGAATATCCTGAATATGCGCAGGCAATTACACTGGACGATGGCGGCATTTATGGATTCGCCAGTTTAAATGTGAGACCGGCCTGTGCTTTGTACCAACAGGTTTTCATGCCTCAGGCATGGCTGGATAATGTGGGACTGGATAGACCCGAAAGTCTGGAGGATCTTTATACGGTGCTGAAAGCCTTCAAAGAGCAGGATGCCAACGGAAATGGAGATCCCAATGATGAAATTCCAATGGGAATTGCAGGCAAAGCAAATTTTGCGGCAGAGCAGAACATTTTATGGGCCTTTGGAATCAACAGCACAAATTACGTCTATCACCTGAATGCGGAAGAAGACGGAACGGTAAGTCTGTGGGATACCAGTGAAAACTACAAGGATTTCCTGAAATATATGAATAAGTTATATGAAGAAGAACTGATCAATCAGGATGCTTTTGTGGTGGAATCAAGTGAATTGACCAGTATCATGAAGGAAGGCAAAGTCGGATTCAGCGGCGGTTGGGGAACGCGCTGTCAGGGTGAGTATATTAATAATGAGCTGGGATGGTACATACCGATTGGATTTACCAGTGAAGAATACAACAACGAAAAGAGTGTAGTGCTCAGTTCTGCGGTAGGAACTTCTTATAATGTAGTGGCGAATGCAAATACCGAACATCCGGAAGAGATTGCTAAATTTATAGACTATCTGTTCTCGATCGAAGGTGGAATTTCCTGCACCAATGGCTACGAGGGAATTACCTTTGATATGAAGGAAGTTGAGGGTATTGGAACGATTGACCATACCGGATATTGGGAAGGTAAGTACGATACCCAGGAAGATTTCCGGACCAGAGTAGCCACCAACGGCTCCGGATTTAACATTCTCACTGTCAGTAAAGGTACTATTTATGATTTGCTCGTCAGCGTGGATGATGATAAGCTGTTCACCGGAGATGTGTGGGAGCTTACAACCGCAAATGCATTGAGAGAAGAAGCAATGAGAACAGAGGGCCTGGTAATCATGGAGCGGTTCCCGAATCTGTTCTATACAGACGAGGAATCAAAAGAGCGTGCTACATTATATACCGATATCACAAATTACTTAACCACAGTGAAAGCACAATTTATTACAGGCGAAATGGATATTGATGCATCATGGGATGAGTATCTTAATAAATTGAACCAGATGGGTCTGGAAAGATTGCTGGAGATTGAACAGGCGGCATATGACAGATTAGCGAAATAACACACCGAATGATGACAGGCTGCTATTGTAAAAATAGCAGTCTGTATTTTGTAAAGAATAGATTGGTGATATACTGGAACTATTAGGAGGAAAGTAAAATGTATAAGAAGAGACCATTTTTTGTCCGTTTTTTTCTGACATATATTACAGTTGCAATTCCTGTGCTGATAGCCAGTGTGTTTGCCACAAATGTTGTTTTGCAGGAAATGTTGAAAATGGAAACAGAAGTGCTGCAAAGACAGTTGGAAGATGCAGAAACAGAGTTCCTGGACTTATGGTTAGGCTATTATGATGAAAGTGTGCTGATAGCCAGCAGAGCGGAGCTTCTGCCGCTTAAAATGCTCGGACATCCAACAGAGGCTTATGATGGGATAGAGACTCTGAAGATAAAGAAATCTTTTGACTATGATATTTTCAGTGTCTTTGTCACGTATGGAAATGACAATGTCTATTCTTCCTCCGGTGTGGCGAGAAAACAGGTATATTTTAGTGCTGTTATGGGCTGCAATGAAGAAAGTATCCAAAGGGGAATCCAATCCATTGAAAGCAGTGCGGATACGGTGACGCTGCTGTTCAAAGACAATGCTGAGGGACTGATTCTGTGCAGTTATAAAATTTATCGCAGCGGTGAGCCGCTCACATCTGTTAATTTTGTTTTGCCCTTTGACGAGCTGAATGATATTTTTACGCTTTCCTATCCGGGGCAGTATTATGAACTGACGATGAAGGATGGAAGTTCTCTGATCCTGGGATTGGACTCGGATGGAAAAATCGGAGTGATCGACAGAGAAGAATGGGAAAATGAGGCGGCAAATAAGAATTATACTATCCTTGAAGGGATGACAAACGAACAGATCATTACGGTAAGACTGTATTATGACAAAATGGCCTTTACCATGAGTAAATGGTTATATCGGGTACAAACGGTGAATATTGCGCTGATCATACTGGGAATCACACTGTCGGCGATTATTTCCTGGCTGTTCAGCCGTAAGCAGATAAAGGAAATTGCGGCGTTGGAAAATGCGGCAAAGGGAGAGCAGGGACAGGCATTATCTGCAAAAAATGTTTATCATGAGCTGCAGAATCAGATTTTACAGGGAGTTTATCAAAATCAAAGGCTGGAAGAAAGCATTCTGGAGCATAAAGAAAAATTGCGGGACAAGATGTTATATATGATTTTTGCCGGATTATTCAGGGAGCCTGAAAAGCTGGACCTTGCATTTCAGGAATTGGGCTTTGACGGTGTTCCGGATAAATTCTTTGTAGGAGCAATCAGCACAGCGGAGAACCTTTCAGAGGATCACATACCTGCTTTGCTTAAGGAGTGTATGTGGACGAGGAACAGTCATAATGAAAAGCAGATCGTTATTTTCCTGTATGAACTGCAGAAAGAGGATGAAAATCAGCTGCAAAGAAGAAAGATCGCGGAAGAGATCAGACATCAGCTGCATCAGCAGAAGATAAGTAAGGTGCGGATTGGGATGAGCCGGGTTTATACCAATTCCATACTGATTGATTGCGGGTGTACAGAAGCCATTCAGATGCTGGATGATCTGGTTTCGGAAAAGATCAAAGACTATTGTGGCTGCAAAGACTGCAGTTATCAGCAGAAAAACGGAATTCTTTTTGAGGAAAAGATTCTGGACCGGTTTGATGAGGCATTATGTCAGCTGGATTACGATGAAGCATTGAAGAGTTTTCGGAATCTGCTGTACGTCACTTCATCGGGGGAATGCACTTTAGAGAATAAAATTTATCTGCGGTATGTCATTTTACAGCATATTGTGTGTTTTTTAGGGCAGACAGATAACACTGACAAGGGAATCTTTATGGAAGAATGCATCAATATCAGTGTGGAGCGTGAGCGGGAGTTCACAAATTCTGTGATCAGTATTCTGCAGAGATTGCTTGTCAGAAAGGAAGATGACAGCTTCAGGAAGATACTTGACTATATCAATCGCAATTACCAAAACTGCAATCTGACCTACGAAGAGGTGGCAGCTGCCGGGGGAATCAGCAAAACATATATCAGTAAGATTTTCAGGACAAATCTGGGCATGTCTTATATTGAATACCTCACCCGCGTGAGGCTGGAAAAAGCATGTGCACTTCTGCGGACAACGGATATCAACATCAGCACGGTAGCAGAAATGGTAGGATATGCCAACGCTGCAAGTTTCCGCAGGGCATTCAAGGAAAAATACGGGATCAGAGCATCTGATTATCGTAAAAATGAAAGTGAATTTCGGGATGATGAATAAAGAGTCCTTTTTGAAAAGGTATAACAGGAGGATGGGTAAATGAAGATCACATTTTTAGGAACGAGTCATGGAGTACCGGCAGAAGATCGATATTGCCAGAGCATGCTCATTGAAACGCAAAATGGCGGCTATATCATTGATGCCGGTGCACCGGTAATGGATTGTCTGTTAAGGATAGGGTACGATTTAAAAAAGCTCAAGGCGGTTTTTATCACCCATATGCATAGCGACCACGTTTATTATCTGTTCAGTCTGCTTACCCTTGCCTCATGGTATTATAAAGAGATGGATTTTGATGTCTATGTGCCGGAGCAGGCGGCAATTGATGGTATAACACATTTTCTTGGGGTGGTAAGTTCCTCTTTCCCAAATGATAGAGTGCGTCTGCGCCTGATTGAAGGCTGCGATGTCTATCAGGACGAAGAACTGAAGGTGACAGCATTTCCCACAGAGCATATGGGCGCTTCCAAAAGGCCGGCATACGGATATCTTCTGGAAGCGGAAGGGAAGAAATTGTATATTTCGGGAGATTTGAATGGCCAGAAGATAGATTATCAGGAGTTTGTGAATGAAGAAGGGGTGGATACCTTTGTTGTGGAATGTGCGCATTTTCCTGCTGAAAAACTGATTGATAAGCTGCGTGACTGCAAAGCAAAACGGGTGATGCCGGTACATGTCTTTCCGGTGGAGAAATATGATGTCCTTCGGGAGGCTGAAAAGGAACTGCCGTTTGAGATGGAATATCCTAATGATGGGGATTGCTTTGAAATATAGTTTGGCTGGTGATTCGATAATGGTCATTAACGAGTAAAGTCGCATCACCACGTCCTCACCCCATCAATGTGGATAAACCGCGCCACATCATACTCATACGTGGACAATGGTCTGTCCAGCGCATCAAATGTATGTGCCGCCACCAGAATTTCCGGCGTCACAGCCGTAATAACAGGCGAGTGATAAAAGTCACCCGCCGCCGTCCCAAGCTGTACAATATCGCCGGGCAGAACATCCTCCTGCGAGACGCTGTGTCCATAGGGACCGACAGACCGGTTGTTCACAAGGAAATTATAAAGATATTCAACGCCGCTCCACGAAGCGGTACGGTCATAAGAAGACCGATAGTACCATCCCATTACCGGCGTAAAGTTCATGATACGTGCTCCGGCATAAATACTCTGGGAAGTAAAATTGGTACAATCTCCCCCAAGTTTATCAAAATTATAATAAGCAGGGTTGCGGTCCAGTGCCCATCTGCGCGCATAGGCTACGGCTGCATCTCTGTCATAAGGTATTTCCCGCATAATCTTACCTTCGGTTGGGCTTTGTATTATACTATGATGCAAGCCGGAATCGGTTCCTTTCAAAGGTTCGGTTCGACAAAAATGGTCATTGTCTTAGTGAACGGAAGGCAGTGATCATTTTTTTGACTTTATTCATTTTGTCCCAATATTGACAAATCTGTCCCAAGAAGGTATAGTGTTACTATGAAGCGAAAGACGTGGGAGGAGTGTGTCTCATGAAGAAGAAAAATATTATCAGCCTGATAAGGTACCATGCAGAAAAAAATGATGATGCTTTTCGCAATGAAGCATATGAGATAGCAAAGGATTTTGATGCATCGGGAGATTATCAGCTGGCAGAGTACATTATGTCCTTACTTTCAAATGTAAATACATTTGTTCCGCAGATGGAAGAGCACGAATCGGTATTTTTTGAAAAAATAGAAGCAAAAGAAGACATGCTTCTGCTTCCTGAAGTTATAATGCAGGACATGCTTGGGGTTGTAAACGCAATTGAGCACCGTATCGGCATTAATAAATTCCTGTTCCAGGGGGCTCCCGGAACAGGAAAAACGGAAGCCGTAAAGCAGCTTGCCAGAATTTTGGACAGAGAAATCTATATGGTAGATTTTTCTTCCGTAATTGATAGTAAACTGGGTCAAACTCAGAAAAATGTAGTCACTTTATTTAGAGAGATCAACAGTTTTGCGCAGCCGGAAAAGGTGATCGTACTATTTGACGAAATTGATGCAATTGCGCTGGATAGGACAAATCCCAATGATCTGCGTGAGATGGGGCGCGCTACATCAGCAATATTGAAAGGCTTTGATCGAATCAATGAGAATATTGTATTAATCGCCACAACGAATCTTTATGAGCATTTTGACAAGGCATTGATCCGCAGATTTGATTCGGTGATTGACTTCAACAGATATACAAAGGAAGATTTGATGACGATTGCCGAAAAGATGCTGGATAGATATCTTAGTAAGTTCAAGCTCGCAAACAGAGATATCAGGCTGTTTCGGAAGATTATGAGCTTAATGAATCCCTTGCCTTATCCCGGAGATTTAAAGAATATTGTCAAAACAGCAATCGCATTTAGTAATCCACAGGATGGGCAGGATTATTTCAGGCGGCTGTATTATACTGTATATGGTGAAAAACCGGAAAATCTGCAGGTTTTACAGGCGCAGGGATTTACAGTCAGAGAAATTGAGATTCTGGCTCAGAAGTCGAAGAGTAGTGTTGCACGTGAATTAAAGGGAGGTGAGGCTGTTGAATAGTATTTTACAGTTGAAAGGACGTTTTGATTCGCGTTCAAATTCATCATCTTTCGGACCTCCGATACTTCCAAAAGGAAAAACAGTCAGTGCGGTTCACTTGATGGAATTATCGGATCAATTGCAGGATATCCTGAAATATTGGAAGAGAAATACCGCCATTGCGGGTGCATTAGTAAGTGTCCATTATAAGCACGTAGTTGCGAAAAGCAATCGTTTGCGCATTTTATTATCTGAAAACAGTAAGTCACCTGCTGAGTCTGTCAGAGGTGCTAAATTCGTGTGGGATACAAGAGCCGATGGAACATCTAAGCCTAAGCATGTATTTACACACTATGTTCAGCTGGAGGCAATCGAAAAGTCCATTCTTATATTGAGGCAGGCATCGCAAATTATTGATACAAATTATGCAGGAGAAATCAGAAGTGAAGATACGGAAAAGATAGCTGCCAATAGGATATTCCCTCACCGGGACATGCTTTCGAAGACCGGTTTTCTCAAAGTGGTTCTTGACGGATTGTACGTGGAAAGATTTGATATCGATCGGGTAACGGAGGAAGTTTCTGAGGATTCGATCGTGACTATCTTCAGAACCAATGTTGAAACAAAGAAGCTGCTTTCCGGATTCGGGATTCATATTGTGGATGACAGAATCATTGATAACACTACCTTACGGTTAAGCCCGGATGAAATAAATATTCTTATGAATCAAGCTCCCTATTTGATCTCGATGAATGTTGTCGATTTAGCACAGCTGACCAGAGATGATGTCATTCATGGTGAGGCAGAAGAATGGGATGAAGATGATTCGCTGATACCGTCTCCGCAGAATGAACCGGTGGTTGGTGTGATAGACACCCAGTTTGATGAGAAAGTTTATTTTCATCAATGGGTCGAGTATAAGAATATGCTTGACCCGGATATTCCCTTACTTGCCGAAGATTACTATCACGGGACAGAGGTGAGCTCTATCATCGTAGATGGATCGAGGGGGAACCCGGATTTAGATGATGGTTGTGGACGATTCCGTGTGAAGCATTTTGGGGTTGCAACCCATGGACAATTTAGCTCTTTTACAATCCTGCGGCTCATCCGAAATATTATTGCGGCTAACAGGGATATAAAAGTATGGAATCTGTCCTTAGGATCGCAGTTAGAGATAAAGGAAAACTTTATTTCTCCCGAAGCCGCGGAGTTAGACCGGATTCAAAGTGAGTATGATGTCCTTTTTGTAGTTGCAGGCACTAACAGACCGTTAAATGAAAAAAAAGATAAAATGAGGATTGGTGCCCCGGCAGATTCGTTAAACTCGCTTGTTGTGAACTCGGTAGACTTTTCAGGAAAGTCTGCTTCGTACACCAGGGTTGGTCCGGTGCTTTCATTTTTTAATAAGCCGGATGTAAGCTACTATGGCGGCGATGGTCATTATCCGGATGAAAAAATTGTTGCATGCCGGGATTCTTTTGGGGCAGTGTATGTAACGGGAACGTCGTTTGCCGCACCGTGGATAACCAGAAAGCTGGCATATTTAATTCATGTAATGGGGCTGAGTCGGGAAATTGCCAAAGCATTGATTATTGATTCTTCTGCCGGGTGGAATAGGATGGATGATGTATCCTGCACGATTGGTTATGGTGTTGTACCGAAACATATTCATGATATCATTCAGTCGCCTGATGATGAAATCAGATTTATACTTAGTGGAACAGCAGAAGAGTTTGAAACATACACCTATAATCTTCCTGTCCCCGTAGTAAAAAATGCGCATCCGTTTTATGCACGTGCGACATTAGTGTATTTTCCACAGTGTGACCGCAATCAGGGGGTAGACTATACCGGTACAGAAATGGATATTCACTTTGGACGTATTCATGTGGTAAACGGCAAAATCAGAATGGAGTGCATAGATAATAATAGGCAATCAGAGGAAGGACTAAACATTATCTATGAAGAGAATGCACGAAAATTATATCGAAAATGGGATAATGTCAAGCATATCAGCGAGGTTATCAAATCTCGACCAGTTCCCCGAAAAGCATATGATTCCGGTTTGTGGGGGCTGAGCATTAAGACCAAGGAACGAATGCAGCCAAGGGGGAAGAAAGCTTTAACCTTTGGCGTGGTTGTAACGCTGAAGGAAATGAACGGTGTCAATAGAATTGATGATTTTATTAAGTTGTGCATGGCCAGAGGATGGCTTGTGAACAAGCTCGATGTTGAGAACCGGATTGATATCTACCTTAAGGCGGAAGAGGAAATAGAGTTCGAGTAGTTGTTGAGTGCAAAACATTTTGGTTTACCCTGAAAAATATGAGAAGAGAGGCAGAACGAATGGTACGGGCAGTAATTTTTGACATGTTTGAGACGTTGATCACTCACTACAACAGTCCATTATATTTTGGCGCCCAGATGGCAAAAGATGCAGGAATCCCGGAAGAGAAATTCCAGGCACTCTGGAGGCCAACGGAACATGACCGGGCTATTGGAAAGCTGACTTTAGAAGAAGCATTGGAACAGATTCTGAAAGAGAATCAATGTTACTCCGAAAAGCTTCTGAAGCAACTTACAGCAAAGCGTATCGCAGCCAAGGAAGAATGCTTCAGACATCTGCATCAGGAGATTGTTCCCATGCTTTCTGAAATAAAAGAGAAAGGCTTTTTAGTCGGATTAATCAGTAACTGCTTTTCGGAAGAGGCTGATGTGATTCGCAGAAGTGTGCTATTTCCTTATTTTGACGCTGTTTATCTATCTTACGAGCAGGGAGTACAAAAGCCTGATGAAGAGATTTTTCGAAGATGTATGGACGGGTTGACGGTAAAAGCAGAGGAATGTGTGTATGTTGGTGATGGAGGCAGCAGCGAACTGGAAACGACCGGAAAGCTTGGAATGAAAGCTGTTCAGGCAGTCTGGTATTTGAAGGAAGGGACAACGCAGCCGACCGGGCGAAAGCAGGGCTTCGTACAAATTGAGAAACCGCTTGATGTGCTCAAATATTTGGATAGGTGATTGATAGAGCTGAAAGTGTTTGTATGTATAGGCATTTGCACGATATGTTCGGAAATCGTTCGATAGGATATAAATTAGGTGGCATAAGATTACATAATATATGATTGAATTTCTAGTCATTTGGGAATAAAATATAAGTAATCAAGCAGACGGAAGGAGGAAATCATATGCCAGGTCCAGGAGGTCCAGGAGGACATAGAGGAGGCCCGGGTCATGGCCGGGGGCCAGGAGGTATGGGTCCAGGAGGCCCGAGACCGGGAGGTATGGGACCAGGCCCCAGGGGTCCTAGACATGGAGGTCGTGGTCCAATGCCGCCACATCATGGTATGGGAATGGGACACAGACCTTATCACAGAGGATACCATGGCGGTTGCCTGATGCCGGTCTTAGGTGTTATTACTGTGATTGTTCTCTTAATTGCCTTGATATTCTAATTTTGCAAAACGAAACGTCCTGATACTGATAATCGGTGTTGGGGCGTTTCACCACGTCTTCACCCTCAGAAAAATAATCATTTATTAATACTCCTCTGCAACCCCTCCATCGTCTTCTCCTGCACCTCAAAATTACTTTTCCGGTACTCTCTGGGTGTCTTATTTACATACTTCTTAAATGTCTTACAAAAGTGCTTGCTGTCCGAAAACGCCAGCATATCAGCCAACCCCGAAACGGAGATATTGCTTTTGCTCAGATAATAAGTAGCAAGAGCGATTCTCCTGGCAATGGCATACTGCATGGGAGACATTTTATATTTCTCATTAAAAATCCTGATAATCTGTGTCTTGCTTAAAAAGAAATAATCCGAAAGTTCATTCAACGTAAATTTCCGATAAATATTCTGGTCAATATAATTTTTGATATGTTCCGCGCGGCAGACCACGTTCTGCTCAGCACCGAACTGTTTTCCACGGCTTATCTTTTGGATGATTTTAAGTAGCTCCACCGCAGTTCCCTCGCAGGCCTCCAGAGGAGACTCGTGTCCTTTCTCTAAAAGCTTCAATATCTGCAGAAAGTTCTTAGACACATCTGTGTGAGACACAATAAGAGGCGCGTCCATGTGGTAAGCAGCCACAAGGCCGTCCACCAGCGGACCATTCACTGTGATAAACATCTTTTCCCATGGTTCCTTTGCATCAGCATAAAAAATGCGGGGACAACTCTTGTTCAGAAAGAAAAAATCTCCTTCCTTCACAGTAGTCGTTTTGCCATCGATTGTAATATAACCGATCCCCCCGGTGACGTACTCAAACTGATAGCGGTCAAACTCATCATTAGATGAACTATTGTGGGAAATGATATAGTTGGGATTGGGCAGGGTGATACCGGCCAGAAAGATATTCAGGGGCACATTTTCTGCCTCGGCAGACATATAGTAAATTTTCTCGTTTTTTACATTGTAATACATGGAGCCTCCAGTGTGTTAATAATTTACACCTTTTTGCAATTTTTTACCCTTTGTTTCCCAAGAATAATATTATAGACTGATAATATGACAGAATGGTAAAAAAGTCAAACAGAAAGGAGTATAAAAGGTGGAATTTTTAAAAGAGAAAGCATTTTTCGTGGGAATCGATTCCGACGGCACGGCATTTGATTCCATGAAAATAAAACACACTTTTTCCTTTATTCCTGCAGCCATCCAAGTATTCGGTCTGGAAGACTGTGAAGAAGTCTTTCGAGAGATTGAAGAGCGAATCAATCTGTATTCGCTGACAAGGGGCATCAACCGCTTCCCGGGGCTTTTAATGACTTTTGAAGAACTGAAGGCAGCAGGATATGGCACCGAAATCCAACCCCAGGATCTGAAAGCGTATATCGAGTCAGGATCCCCGCTTTCCAATGCCGGTTTAAAAGACTGGCTGGCGAAGTCACCCTCTGCATTTGGGCAGAAGGTCCTTCAGTGGAGTGAACTGGGAGACGGGTATTTTGAAAAGCTGACAGAGGATATCCGGCCCTATGATGGCGTTGCCGAAGCAGTAGAACATATGCGGAAAGCTGCAGATATCATGGTAGTGTCCGCTGCATCCTCCAAGGGCCTTGAGAAGGATTGGGGACGTGCAGGCCTCACGGAAAAAGTGAATTTCATTGCCGGCCAGGAGTTCGGTAAGAAAGCGCAGCAGCTTATGTATGCCAAAGAAAAAGGCTTTACAGGCGAAAGAATGCTGATGGTAGGAGATGCGCCCGGAGATTATGAGGCAGCGAAGAAAGCAGGGGCATGGTTTTATCCTATCATTCCCGGCATGGAAACGGAGTGCTGGGAGAAGCTTCGCGAGAAATACTTTGATCTGTTTGTGAGCGAACAATATGACAAGGACGTGGAAAGTGCGTTGTATGACGAGTTCATTCGGGCACTGGAAAGCGGGAAAAGAAGTTAGCGATTACCGGCATGAGCCAACGGCAGAAAGAGAGGAAGACATGATACAAGATATTTTAAAGAAAATGACTGTGGAAGAAAAAGTAGGACAGATGTGTGTGCCCATTTTACAGTCCGACAAAATCACCGATGAAATCAAGAAAGCAGTAACCGAGTACAAAGTAGGTGTCGTAAGATACTGCCCCGATGCAGAATTCGACAATGCCAGCGTTGCAGTAGGCGCGCCCAACAAATATTTTACCCCCAATGAAAGTGCGGCATTCTTAAACGAGCTGCAGAGTCTGGCTGAGATACCCCTTATCATTTCCGTGGACCAGGAGGGCGGCTGCCGTTCTGACGTAAACCGCTGTAATGCCATGGTTTATGCCAGCCATATGTGCTTTGGTGTGGCTGACGATGCAGAGCTGACCTATCAGGTGGCCAAGGCAACTGCACAGGAATTCAGATCCATGGGAATCAACCAGATTCAGTCTCCCATCTGTGACGTCTTCCGTTATCCCGGCAGACAGACCATGAAAGCTGCAACCTTCGGTGAGGATGCAGAAAACGTGGCAAAGCATGTAGTTGCCATGAAGAGAGGATTTCAGGATGGCGGCGTGTTGTCCATGGGAAAACATTTCCCCGGCTATGGTTCTATCGCCACAGATGCCCATAAGGGAACTGCCCACATCGTAAAGAGCGTGGAAGAACTGGAGAAAGAAGATATCGTTCCTTTTAAGCAGCTGATCGATGATGGCGTGGATGGCATCATGATGGGTCATGTAATCGTAGATGCCATTGATCCTCAGTATCCTGCTACATTGTCCGGAACCCTTACCACCGGCTATGTAAGAGAAAAGCTGGGCTTCGAAGGTATCATCATGACAGATGCCATGAGAATGAAAGCTATTCAGGATAATTACGGAACCGGTGCAGCCTCCGTCATGGCAATCAAGGCAGGATGTGACCTGGTACTGCTTAGAGGTGATTTCGACCATTTCAAAGACGGCTATGACGCGATCCTGGAAGCCGCTAAGAGCGGAGAGATTTCCGAGGAAATCCTGGATGCTAGTGTTCTCAGAATCCTGAAAGCAAAGGAAAGCATCGGTCTGTTTGAAAATAAATATGCAGATACCACAAAGGCAAACGCGGTGGTAGGAACTGCTGAACATCAGGAGCTTTTGTTTAAGCTTGCTTCCAGGTCTATCTCTGTGCTGAGAGAGAAGAATCTGCCCCTTTCTGCCAACGATGGTAAGAAGATTTCCGTGGTAAGCGTAGAGCCTCAGAAGATTGCAGCAGCTATGGATGAAAAGCAGTGCGTAGATATGCTGGAGAAGGAAATCAGAGCCATCCATGCCAATACTGATGGTATTGTTGTGAAGTTAGGCCCTGATGAGGAAGATGTGCAGAAAGCAGTTGCTGTCTCCAAAGATGCAGACATCATCGTGCTGGGTATGTGCAGCGGTATTATCTTTAAGAAGCAGGTGAATCTGTACAACGCATTAAAAGCACTGGGTAAGACCATCATCGTGGTGGCTATGGAATCTCCCTGCGATATTGAACTGGTGCCTGACTGCGAAAACTACATTGCTACATACGGTGCTGCAAGAGACTGGATGAAAGTAGCCGCCATGAGGATGTTTGGGCTGACTGACATTAATGCGAAGCCGGCGATTACCATTCCGGAAGTTACTATAAAATAGTGGTGAATTAGATTTAGATTGAAAAACTTGCCATTTTGCAATTGATAGTATACAATGAAAATAAGAACGAGGGAAGGTGGTGAATCTATGTCAGAAGTATCGAATGCTCGAAAGCGACATTTCAATGTAACGGGATTATGTACGCCTGCACAGGATTATATGGTTGATATAACATCGAAACTTTCAGGCATAAAAGAAATGATTGATGCCGGTGAGTACTTCACGATTAATCGAGCCAGGCAATATGGAAAGACCACAACACTACATGCGCTGAAACAATATCTGAAGGATGACTATATCGTAGTAAAAATCAGTTTTGAGGGGCTGGGCGGTCAGTTTTTTGCTGATGAAGCATCGTTCTGCAGTGGATTTGCCCGGATATTTGAAAAAGCATTACGCTTTTCGTCTGCGTCAAAAGAGGATATTCAGTGTTGGAACGATATAGCTGATGTAAACAATTTTTTGGAATTGTCAGGAAAAATTACTGATTTTTGCCAAGGACGGAGAGTGGTTCTGCTAATTGATGAGGTAGATAAAGCCACGGATAATCAGACGTTTTTACATTTTCTGGGTATGTTGCGGGAGAAATATCTGTCCAGGAAAGCCGGAGAGGACTTTACATTTACAAGTGTCATTCTGGCTGGGGTCTATGATGTGAAAAACATTAAACTGCGGATGCAGGAGAAAGGTTATGCTGTGATTCAGGAGGGAGAGACAAAGTATAACTCTCCATGGAACATTGCTTCATCCTTTGAAATTGATATGGCCTTTTCGCCTGTAGAAATAGCAACTATGCTTCGGGAATACGAAGCGGATCATCATACGAATATGGATATAGAAGAGATAGCCTCAGAAATTTGGAATTATACCAGCGGATACCCTTTCCTGGTCAGCAGGATATGTCAGGAGTTGGATGAAACGGATAAGCCTTGGAATGTGCATGGAGTTCAGGCTGCTGTCAAAGCAATTCTTTTGGAGAAAAATACATTGTTTGATGACATTGCTCACAATCTGGAGAATAATGAAGCGCTATTTTCTTTTATGTATGAGCTTTTGATTTTGGGGCAGGAAAAGCATTTTGAGCGTACAAATTCCACCATAGATTTGGCAGCTACTTATGGATTTATTCGTAATGATGATGGAAAAGCAGTAGTAGACAATCGCATGTTTGAAATCAAAATAGCTAATTACTTTATTTCTAAGAATCTGGAAAAGAAAGATAATGTAAAGATTGGCGGTGTTCTGACTGAGGATGTAATAAGAGACGGACATTTTCGGATGGATTATGTATTGGAAAAATTTGCGTCACATTATGCTGAATTATATGAAAATGAAAAGAATAGGAAATTCTTGGAGGAAAATGGGCGTCTGCTTTTTCTGACTTATCTGCGTCCACTGATTAATGGAAAGGGTTTCTATCACATTGAATCTCAGACCAGTACAGAGCGAAGAATGGATATTGTAGTAGATTACGGAAATGACCAGTTTGTGTTGGAACTGAAGCTATGGTATGGTGCAAAGAAGCATGAAGAGGCTTACCGGCAATTGTGGGAGTATCTGGAGAGTACACACAGACAAGAGGGATATCTGCTTACCTTTGACTTCCGTAAGCAGAAAAAGCCGGTTTATCAATGGGTGACATATCAGGGAAAGCGAATACTGGATGTGGTTGTATGAGAATAAGATTTGAGAGGGAGCTGAGGATTTGCCTCCCTCTACCCTATTATGGTACTGCCCAGGATGGTTCATTATAATACCCTAGCCGGTGCGCTCGCGCGCTGACGGGATAATCAAAGTTTTTGAGGGTTTGCCAAACTTTTTGAGGGTCTTTCGTGAGGGTTTCATTGATTTTTGATATGAGTTAATGAGGGTTTTTCGTGAGGGGCTGGTTTGAGGGTCTTTTATGAGGGGCTGATGGTGTGAAAAACATCAGCTCCTATTTTAATGAACATTTATTCCGGTAATTCGTCAGGAATAGAGATACCTGCATCTTTGAGCAATGCTTCTAATGCATCAATTCTGGCGTATAGTCGTTGGATTTCGATCCAGTTTCCGTGAC
>JAFTVH010000063.1 GCA_017465845.1 Lachnospiraceae bacterium
AAAGTGAAGAAAAGAAAACAACTTCTTCTGAACGAACTCCTATCTATGAAGAGCTTCATAAGGCTGTTCTGAAAGGCAACAGAAAGGGCATTACATCGATTGTGAACAAAGCCCTGGAACAGGGTGAGGATCCATCTGATCTGTTGAATCATTGTTTGCTGCCTGCAATCAATGAAGTGGGAGAATATTTTGACAAAGGTAAATATTTCCTTCCTCAGCTTATAGGAAGTGCGGAAGCAATGAAGAATGCAATCGAAGTACTGGAGCCCCTTCTGTTAAAGGATGTAGATTCTTCACAGATGACAACCGTTGTGCTTGCTACGGTAGAAGGAGATATTCATGATATCGGTAAGAATCTGGTGGCCTTGATGTTGAAAAATTATGGGTTCCGCGTTATTGACCTTGGAAAAGATGTCCCTGCAGCAGACATTATAAAAGCAGCTAAAGAGCACCAGGCTAGGATTATCGGTCTGTCTGCCCTGATGACCACCACTATGCAGAAGATGAGAGAAGTTGTTCGGTTAGTGAGAGAGGAAAAGCTGGATATTAAGGTTATGATTGGCGGTGCTGTCATTACTCAGGAATATGCGGATGAAATCGGTGCTGACGGCTATTCAAATGATGCAGCGGAAGCAGTCAGATTGGCAAAACGTTTAGTCGACATTCAAGGTTAGTTCACGCGTTTGAATTGAGTGACTTACTTGATTCGGTTAAAAAACAGTTGCACTCTTATGCTTTAGTGTGTTAAAATAGAAGAACTATACTTACAGGAAAAGGGAGGTTTTTATATGATAGGTGCAGATGCCATAATTAAATGCCTGGAGGCCGAAGGAGTGGAAGTCGTATTCGGATATCCCGGCGTTGCAATCTGTCCATTTTATAATAGTATCCTGGAGTCTGATATCCGTACCATCCTGATTCGTACGGAGCAGAATGCAGCCCATGCAGCAAGCGGGCTTGCCAGAGTTACGGGAAGGCCCGGTGTTTGTGCGGTCACATCCGGCCCCGGTGCCACTAATGTAATTACCGGTATCGCTACAGCTTTTGCAGACAGTATTCCTCTGATCTGCATAACGGGACAGGTAAACAGCGAACTCTTAGGAAGCGATGTTTTTCAGGAGGCAGACATTACAGGAGCAGTTGAGTCCTTTGTAAAATACAGCTATCTTGTTAAAAATGTAAATGACATTCCAAGGGTATTTAAGGAAGCATTCCACATTGCCAATACAGGACGGAAAGGTCCGGTTTTGATAGATGTTCCAATCGATATCCAGAATGCGGTAATAAATAAATTTAAATATCCAGAAGAAATCAATATGCGTACCTATAAGCCTACAGTAAAAGGCCATGCTGTTCAGATTAAGAAAGTCATCCGTGAACTGGAAAAAGCACAGCGCCCTATTATCTGTGCAGGCGGTGGTGTCCTTTTAAGTGAAGCCCAGGAGAATCTGCGTGCTTTTGCGGAAAAATATCAGATTCCGGTTGTATCCACTATGATGGGTATCGGTGTCATGCCTTCTGAGCATCCCATGTATTTTGGCATGGTTGGGAACAACGGCAGACCTTGTGCTAACCGCGCAATGAATGAGTCTGACCTGCTTATTATGGTAGGTGCCAGAGTAGCAGACCGTGCTGTAAGCCAGCCGGATCTGATTACCCAGAATAAAGTTTTGGTACATATTGATGTGGACCCGGCAGAAATCGGTAAGAATGCAGGTCCTACCATTCCTCTGGTAGGGGATGCACGTCATATTTTTGAGGATTTTGCGAAAGAGGAAATCGAGTGTAATCATGATGCCTGGGTTGAAACACTGAGAGAATACCGCACTACTATGGAGCGTAAACGTAAGCCGGATCCTGCTTTTGTCGATCCTGCCAAATTTATTGATGAGCTTTCCCGTAAGATGCAGGATGATGCTATTTACGTTGCAGATGTAGGTCAGAATCAGATTTGGTCCTGTACCTATCACATTGTAAAACAGGGGAAATTCTTTACCTCCGGCGGTATGGGAACAATGGGCTATTCCATTCCGGCAGCCATGGGTGCCAAAGTGGCTGCGCCTGATCGTCAGGTTGTTGCAGTTTGCGGTGACGGTTCCTTCCAAATGTCCATGATGGAGCTTGCTACCATGCGCCAGCATAATATTCCTGTGAAGATCATCGTCCTGAAGAATAATTACCTGGGAATGGTTCGTGAATACCAGCATTATACTTACAAAGACAATTACTCTGTAGTTGATCTGTCAGGCAGTCCGGATCTTGAGATGATTGCTGCAGCATACGGCATGAAGTTCCAACGAGTTCATAACATGGACCATGCATCTGAAGAAATCGATGCATTCCTGGCCAATGACGAATCGGTTTTAATGGAATGTATCATTGATCCTATGGATCTGGTTAAGTAAGGAGGAAGCGGATATGGTTAGAAAGAGAATATATTCTGTACTGGTAGAAAACCGTTCCGGTGTCCTCTGCAAAGTAGCCGGACTGTTTTCCAGAAGATGCTTTAATATTGATAGTCTTGCAGTGGGAGAGACGGATGATCCCGAAGTATCCTGCATGACCATTGTCAGCAGCGGTGATGAACGTACCATAGAACAGATTGAGAAACAGCTGAATAAAAAGTTGGATGTCATTAAAGTCAAGACTTTTAATGAATCTCAGAGTATCAGCAGGGAACTGATGCTGGTAAAAATAAAGTACAACAAGAACAATCGCCGAGAAATCATGGAAATCTGTGAAATTATGAATGCTCAGATTGTAGATATGTCCAAGCATTTCATGATGATTCAGATTTGCGATACACCGGAGAGAACAAAACTTCTCCTTAACATGTTCCAGTCTATCAGTATCGTAGAAGTAGCCCGTACAGGAACCCTTGCTTTAATGAAATGTATGGAAAATGACGATTAAGGTTGACATCAGAACTTTATCTTGCTAAAATGTACAAAGTTGGAAGAAAATCTAATCACAGATGACATTTTTCATCAGGCATTAGATTTTACCCGGCTTTGTAACGAGAAAGGATAGTATTATGCAGAAGAAAGTTTTTCAGTTGTTAGTTGACAATACGTCTGGTGTTTTGAGCCGTATATCAGGGCTTTTCTCAAGACGTGGCTATAACATTGAAAGTATTACGGCAGGTGTGACTGCCGATCCCAGATTCACGAGGATTACCATTGTGACATCCGGTGATGATGTGATCTTAGAGCAGATTGAGAAGCAGGTGGGCAAGCTTGTAGATGTTCGTGATATCAAAGAACTGAAGCCTGACGAGAGTGTTTACCGTGAACTCATTCTGATTAAGGTAAGAGCAACTGCTGAGCAGAGGCAGGGTGTCATTGCGGTGGCTGATATTTTCCGTGCTAAGATTGTAGATGTGGCAAAAGAAAGTCTGATCATCGAACTTACCGGTAATCAGAACAAGATTGAAGCATTCATCGGTCTGCTGGATGGCTACGAAATTCTGGAGATCGCCAGAACCGGTATCGCTGGTTTGAGCCGTGGTATTGGGAATGTTACATATATTGAAGAGTAGATTTTGCAGACAATCATTAAGGTAAGTCTGCAGCTAAAATTATGTTAGCTCTAGGGATAATAACCTATCAGTTATAAATATTAATTTACCATATGGAGGATAAAAAAATGGCAAAGATTTTTTATCAGGAAGATTGTAATCTTTCTATGTTAGATGGCAAGACCATCGCCATTATCGGCTATGGCAGCCAGGGACATGCTCATGCATTGAATCTGAAGGATTCAGGATGTCACGTAATCATCGGTCTGTATGAGGGTTCCAAGTCCTGGGCAAAGGCTGAAGCACAGGGATTTGAAGTATATACTGCAGCAGAAGCCGCAAAGAAGGCTGACATAATCATGATCCTGATCAACGATGAGAAACAGGCTGCTCTGTACAAGAACGACATCGAGCCTAATCTGGAAGAAGGCAATATGCTGATGTTCGCTCATGGTTTCAATATTCACTTCGGATGTATCGTACCTCCTAAGTACGTTGACGTTACCATGATCGCACCTAAGGGACCCGGACATACCGTTCGTAGTGAGTATCAGGCTGGTAAGGGTGTTCCTTGTCTGATCGCTGTAGAGCAGGATGCTACCGGTAAGGCACAGGATATGGCACTTGCATATGCACTTGGTATCGGCGGTGCAAGAGCAGGCGTTCTGGAGACCAACTTCCGTACCGAGACTGAGACTGACCTCTTCGGTGAGCAGGCAGTTCTGTGCGGTGGTGTATGTGCCCTGATGCAGGCTGGTTTCGAGACTCTGGTTGAGGCCGGATACGATCCCAGAAACGCATACTTCGAGTGTATCCATGAGATGAAGCTGATTGTAGACCTGATCTACCAGAGTGGCTTCGCAGGAATGAGATATTCCATCTCCAACACTGCTGAGTACGGCGATTACATCACCGGACCTAAGATCATCACCGATGACACCAAGAAGGCTATGAAGAAGATCCTGTCCGATATCCAGGACGGTACCTTCGCAAAAGACTTCTTACTGGATATGTCCGATGCAGGTAAGCAGGTTCACTTCAAAGCTATGAGAAAGCTTGCTTCCGAGCATCCTGCTGAGAAAGTCGGCGAAGAAGTTCGTAAGCTTTACAGCTGGAACAATGAAGAGGATAAGCTGATCAATAACTAATGTAAGATCAAACCTAAGTATATAAAGAAATGCCGGTCAAGTTTGCTTGCGCCGGCGTTTTTTATATACAGTGGGCTTTGCTTCGCCTCTCCGGAGTAAGCTAAAAAGCCTCTCTCAGGTGCCCGCAATACTAAATTCTCCTCTTGCACCCTGATACAAAAGATATTATAATAACTATATGTTATGCGACTGAAAGGAGATTATATGGGCTTCTATTTAAACAGTACAACTGCATACACACTGTACAAAGATGAAACCACCAAACCATATTTTGTTGATAAAACAGATATCCTGAAAGAATTAATTCCTCTTGCAAATCAGGGCAGTAACTACGTGTGCATTACAAGGCCAAGGCGTTTTGGTAAAACGGTGATGGCAGACATGATTGCATCTTTCTTTTCAGAAGCATGTGATTCTTCAGATATTTTTGATAATTTGCATATAGCTAAAGACAAGCAATATCGTCATAACCTGAACAGCTATCCTGTGATTCATATCACGCTTAATGAAGTACCCAGGAAATGTACGACTTATGAGCAAGACATTGAGCGAATTGAAGACAAACTTATCAAGGATTTGATTCAAGCTTATCCTGATGTTGAAATAGATGAGACAGATGCGGTTTG
>JAFTVH010000064.1 GCA_017465845.1 Lachnospiraceae bacterium
AATTGCATTTTTTCGTTTTTCATTTTTTTCTCCTTTAGTTTTGTTTTACGAGTGGAAGGTCTCGAACACTCGCGCCGTAGCGTACATAAATACTGCCGGTGACAGACTTTATGCAATTGTTAAGCCTTTAAGACCTTGTTTTTGAGACTTTACAACGATTAGAAGTATAGCATAGATGTGAGACGAATGCAAGCCGCAAAATTTCAAGGAAAGCCATCATATAAGTTGTCTGAACTGTTACAGTTAGCTTCAGAAATTTATCTTTTGGAGCCGTCTGCGGATTTGCTTTCCTACTATCATACTGATAATGATTTTCACAAGATCGCCCGGTATAAAAGGAAGCACGCCTGCAGCCAGCGCCGCTTGAAAGCTTAAATCAGCCTGAAAACTGAGCCAGATACTCCCCAGCACATAACATGCTAATGTTCCCAGTACCATACCGACAAACTGCAGTAAGGCTTTATGCGGCCACTTTTCGGCAAATAAACCGCACAGCCATGCCATGAACAAATAGCCAATCAGATACCCACCGGTAGGACCGAGCAGTTTACCGGGACCGGCGCTGAATCCTGAGAAAACAGGGACTCCCATAAGCCCGATGAAAAGATAAATCATACAACTGAGAGTTCCTCTTCGTTTACCCAGAACATAAGCAGAAAAATAAACTGCAAAGCTGGCGAGAGAAATCGGCACCGGACTAAACGGCAGTGGCAGGACCAGCGGTCCGAACACACCAATAACGGCTGCCATCAGCCCAACGAGTGCCAGATATCTGACATTCCATCTGTGAGAGGGATTTTGTTGTAAGGAACGTTGTTGTGATGAAGTTTGTTTTATTAGGCTCATATCCTTATCACTCCGCAAGCTTTTGTATCGTGTAACTAATATATAAACGATAAGTGACGCATTGTCAATACTTTTAAGGTTCTTTCCAAAGTTAGTACTTTTAAGCGGAGGATGAAAGGGGATTTACCACAATATTCCGGTCAACTGCACAATAAGCGGTATATACTGACTTAAGAAACGGAACGTCCATTCTGATGCGGGAACATTTATAGAAGCAAAACGAAGGCTTTTTAAGAAAAAGTCTTGCAGGATAAGTCCCTTTCCGTTAAAATGAGGGATAATATAAAGAACACGAGCATCAATGGAAAATAAAAAGTCCGCTACTATATCGATATAGAGTATAAAACGAAAGGATGTGCACAATGTACTCATTGGTAATTGCTGAGGATGAATTTACCACACGCCGGGCACTTGTGAATATGGTCAGATGGAACGAGCTTGGATTTCGGGTGGATGGCGAGTTTGACGATGGAAAGGAGCTTCTGGATTATTTGAAAAACAATATTCCTGATGTGATTCTGACGGATATCAAAATGACCAACGTAAGCGGGATTGAGATTGCACGCCTGGTAGCTGAGCAGAACCTTCCCATTCAGGTGGTATTTCTGTCGGCCTACAAGGATTTTTCTTATGCCCAAGAGGCAGTGGAGTATCATGTGGCACATTATTTGCTGAAGCCGGTCGATCTCTCCAAGCTGCGGGAGATTTTCCGGGGACTGAAAGAGAAGCTGGACAGGCAGGGTGATCAGGAGAATATGCTGCAGGATCGTGTGGATCATTACAACAGACTGATTAACTATGAGAAGCAGCAGTTTGTGACGGATGCCTATTTTGGTTCCCTTGCTAATCCGGAGAAGATGGCCAGGAGGCTGGGCCTGATTGATTCAAAGAAACAGGGAGAGAGTGCCCGCTTATTTCTGGTGAGAATTATTCTCAATAATGACCGGCAATATAAGGATTTTCTTGCTAATTACGGTCAGCAGGAGCTTCAGGAACAGCTTGTCCATATACTGGGATATTTTGATCGGAAACTGGAATACTATGCAATCACCTGGAGCACCACGAAAGATGAGGAACTGTCTGTATTAGGAGTTTTCTGGGAGAACCAGGTGGCCGAACGGATCACCTACGAGCCGAATGAACTGAAAGAAGCTATCTATAATCTGATGGCACTCCATGTACAAATCCCCACATTTCAACTGTTGAATTCACCTGCGGAGCTGGCCCATTGTGCAGAACGGGTGGGGAGAAATGAGCCTGTAAACAGTCTTATGAAGGATATGGAGTATCTGCAGCTATTACGGGATCAGAATAAGCTGCTGTATTCTTATCTGTGCCAGAACAGTAAGGCGCAGGGAATTAAGCTTGCTGATGCACTGTTTAGCAATTACCTCAGGGGAGGCATGGATTTTACCCAGAGGCAGTGTGTTTATACGGTTACCAAGCTTCTGGATGAAGTGGCAGGAAATGATTTAATGGCCTGGAACCAGCTGTATGCTGAGTGCATGACACCTACCGCTTTTTCCGTAATGCAGTCTGAAGCATTGAGAGAGTGGCTGGAACGCTGTGTCAGAATATTATTCGGTTATGTAGGTGAACAGGCGGAGGCTAAGAGAGACACCAGTATTGAGAAGGTGATGGATTACCTGCGAGAGCATTACAGTGAGGATATTACCCTGGCAGGTATTGCTGAGACGGTTTTTTTGAATCCTGCTTATATAAGCCGCCTGATCAAGGAACAGACTGGTAAGAATTATACGGATCTTGTGATGGAGATGCGTGTAGAACGGGCTGTTGAGTTTTTGGAAAACACAGACATGTATGTATATGAGATTGCGGAGAAGGTAGGATACAGCAATCTGAAGTATTTTTATAAGGTGTTCCGAAAGATTAAGGGTAAATCTCCCGGCGACTACAGACCTGCATTGAAAGAACATTGAGAATGATATCAGGTTTATTGCGGCATGACAAAATATTAGTTGGAAAGGCATGTTATGAAAGATAAAGTCAGACATTTTGGTTTTGTTGAAAGAATACAGAACCGTCAGTTCCAGAAGCTCTTTTTTAAGAACTGGCTGCAGGTATTTCTGTGCATTGTACTGCCGCTTGTTTTGTGTATCAGTATTGTCTGGAGTTTTTCCAAGCAAAGTCTGTTGAGAGAGATGGATACTGCTGCCGACAGAAGTACCGGTAATACTCTTGCTACGCTAAATACGCTGTTGGAAGAGGTGTACAATAGTCTTGAAAATCAGATGCTAAATGAACGCGTACAGACTTTTCTGCGGATGGAACGCACAGAACCTCAGAAGTATGAATATATTGCTGCGGTAAATGGGGTGCAGGATGTGCTTGATAAGGATTACCGGGAGAACCTGCATTATTCCTTAGATGTTTATACGGAGGTAGGAGATTATGTGATCTCCGTGCTTCATAAAGCCCAGTCCTACAGCCGATTTTCAGATAAGAACCTGGTGGAGACTTTTTATTCATTGCTGGATGAAAATCCGGGTCAGAACACATTCGCAGATGTCAGGTCGGTATATCAGGGGGAAATGGAAGCAGATAGAAGAATATTCACTTTTTACTGGGCACGGTTTGTAGGAGGTGGGAAAAAGGCTTTTGCCTCTATCAGTGTTGATGTGGAGAAAGTGATAGAGTATATTACGAATAATCATGACAGAATCCAGGGGGCATATCTGATTCTGGACAAGAATAATCAGGTGCTGTTGGACACTGCCCATCAGATGAATGACCAGTATGTGGATTTGCCGGAGGATCCGGACATTTCTGCCATAACATCCCTGATAAACGGTCAGCAGATGCGGATATCGTGGATGTCTATGGACAGATTCGGCTGGAAATGTGTCCAGATGGTACCCATGGAAGAATATGAGCGCAGCAGCAATCAACAGCAAAAGCTTGTAATGATTATTTTACTGCTGGGCGTAGTCGCTGCGGTGGTGTTATCCTACGGTACTACTTGCAGGCTTTTTAGACCGGTGGAGGCTATCTTACGATTGCTGGAGAATCCGTCAGAGCAGGTCAGAGTCGGTGATGAGGATGGGGAAATCCAATACATGCTGGTGTCCATACTGGAGCTTTTCCAGAAAAATGTGACGTTGGAGCAGGAGATGCTTGACCGTGTGGTAGCTCTTAGACGGGCTCGTGCCAAGGCACTGCAGGAACAGATGACGCCACATTTCCTCAATAATGTCTTACAGGCGATCAACTGGACCGCTATTACCGAGACCGGAAGTGAAAACAGTGTTACAAGTCAGTCCTTAATCTTACTGGCAGACATCCTGTGTACTGCCAAAGCCCAGAAGACGAATATTACCACTGTATCGGAGGAAATAGAGTATACCAGAAAATTTGTGGAACTGGAATGTCTGCGCTATGGTCCTAATATTCACTGTTCCTACATGATTGAGCCTGCCGTACAGCAGATGCCAATTCCCTGCATTTCTTTGCAGACATTGGTAGAGAATTCTATCAGCCATGGGCTGCAGCCCAGGAAAGCCAGTGGGAATATTTACATATCCATTCATGCTCTTGAACAGAGCGGACTTCATATCTGTGTGGAGGATGACGGTGTGGGTATCGCACAGGTAAAGATCAGCGAGATTTTTGATATGCTGCAAAAGGAATATATTTATGTGGGCGAACATCTGGGGATTATAAATCTGTTCCAGCGATTTCGGCTGATTTACGGAGAAAAGTGTGAATTTGATATTCGAAGAAGTGAATATGGCGGTGCATGTGTGGAAATTAAGACGCCTCGGCTGCCGGAATGGTGGATACAGGGTTCGGATAAATAGTAATAGTTCAGACAGATACCGATACGTGCGGAGAATTTCGCTTTGCGAAATTCTCTTTTTTTGACCCAAAAGCGGTTTTGTGCACTATGACAGGTAGAATTTGTGGGGTGAAGGTAAAAATAGTGAGAATTATATGCGTTTAGCCGAAGTTAAACGGCAAAATAATGGGATGAATATTTCGAAAGTGAGTAGAATCTGTACAATTGTATATAAAAGAGTAAAATAGTAAAATGTTATTCGTAAGATTTAACGAAACAAATACATACGAAAGTGGTGAAGTTAATGATGAGTAAACAAAGCATTGCTGCAACGCAAAAGCATGCACAGGTACAACCGACAGGAGCTGAGACAAAGAAACGCAGGCATCCGATGCTGATGCATTTCAAACGTTTTCACTGGTTGTATATTTTTCTGATTCCGGGTCTTATTTCTATTTTTTTGTTTAAGCTGCGTCCTACGTATGGATTGCAGATCGCGTTTAGGGATTTCTCCCTGGTGAAAGGTATATGGGGTTCGGAGTGGGTAGGATTGGAGCATTTTAAGACACTCTTTCAATCAGTCAATTTTATGAGGGTAT
>JAFTVH010000065.1 GCA_017465845.1 Lachnospiraceae bacterium
ACATTTTTCTGATATAATAACATTTTTCGGCTTTAACAGATTTCTCACTTGGAAATGAGATAGGACACTTGTAAGGTCTTGCTTCTCCTCCCGGTACCCATAAAACAACGATTTCCTTTCCGTCAAAAGTCGTCTGCTCTAACCTTATTTTATCAGAAAATTCTCTCTTTACAAAGGATTATTTAAAAATTCTAAAAAAAATGGAGTAACAATCAATTATTATGCAAATTTGTGTATCAGATAACGGGACGAAGGCAAATGTGGAAGAAATAAATCGGTATATGATTGCGCAGGGAGACTATAAGGGAGACAGTATCGGAATACGTAATATCTATGAACGTATTATGTTAGAGTTTGGTGAAGATGCAAAGTTTCGATACTATAAAAATGAAAATGGATATACGGTGGCCTGTATCAGGCTTCCACGGACTTCATAATGTAAGAGGGTATGTTGCTAAGCCGGTGCAACATATCCTCTTATCTTACCCCTTGACAAATCCCCCCACCGCACATATAATAATTAAGAACTTAATTAAGTAATTAACTATTAAAAGGTGGTACGACTATGGAAACAAGAAAACGTTCCGTAATGATGGCCATTGGCAGAACCCGCCGCGCATGGGTTGATCATACCAGGGCCGTTGCACTGGAAATCGGAATCTCCGATTCCTACAGAACAGTAATTTCGTTCCTTTCAAGACATCCCGGCGCCAACCAGAAGGAGATCGCCGAGTTTGCCAATATCACAACGGCAGCAGTCAATCAGACCATAAAAGAGATGATTGCCAATGGCTATGTGCGAAAGGAAACGGATGAAAACGACAGAAGACACACCAAAATTTTCCTCACTGAAAAAGGAGAGGAGACAGGCCTGAAAGTCCGGGAGAAGCTGAGTCATTCGGATGAGGTGATCACAGCAGCGATAACTCCTGAAAAGGAAGCCGAAATGATAGAACTTCTGAATAAAATCTACGACTGTATACGGAGGGATTTGTCATCATGATGAAATATTTGAAAAAATACTGGTTTTTTTGCCTGCTTGCACCGTTGTTCATGATCGGTGAAGTATCCATGGACCTGATTCAGCCGGATATGATGGCTGACATTGTAGATAACGGTGTCTTAAAGAGCGATATCAACTTGATTATTACGGTTGGAATCCGCATGATTCTTTTTGTAATGCTGGGCGGTTTCGCCGGTGTTATGTGCGGTGTCTTTGCCAACATTGCAGCACAGGGCTTCGGAAACGATCTGCGTAAGGATTTATTTTCCAAGATTATGTCCCTGTCCTTCCAGCAGACAGACAAAATATCAACAGGTTCTCTTGTTACCAGACTTACCAATGATGTAACACAGGTACAGAACATGGTTATGATGTCTGTCAGAGGTTTGGTGCGCAACTCAGTCATGTTTGTGGGAGGTATCCTTATGCTGTATCGGCAGTCACCGAAATTTGCCGTGATTGCAGCCTGTGGGCTTCCCTTTATTGTGGTATTTGTCACCTTTTTCCTGAAAAAAGCCTCGCCCCTGTTTGCCATCGTGCAGAAGAAGCTTGACGGAATCAACAATGTCATGCAAGAGGATGTGGCAGGTGCAAGAGTGGTTAAAGCCTATGTCAAGGAAGAGCACGAGCTGAAACGATTCGATGCGGCAAACGAGGCCCTTTGTACAGAAAATCTTCGTGTACAAACGTTGTTAGCCTTTATGAGTCCCTGCATGAATATTGTATTGAACCTGTGTATCGTGGCAGTCATTCTGGTGGGCGGCATGACTGTGAAAAATGGCGGCAGCATGACACCCGGAAGCGTTATGGCCGGAATTACATATTTGTCCCAGATTCTTCATGGTGTAACCTTTATGGCCAATATATTCCAGACCTTTACAAGAGCAAAAGCGTCAGCCGACAGAATCAATGAGGTCTTGAACAGTCCGGAAATTATCATGGACGGAACCTATGAGGAGCTTGGCAACAAGAGGAATGATCGTGCTGACCAAAAGGGCGAAATCGAGTTCCGTAATGTCAGCTTCGCTTATCCGGAGAGTTCCGGAGAGAAGGTCCTTGAAAATATCTCCTTTACCGTCAAGCAGGGTGAAACCCTTGCCATCATCGGTGCCACGGGCTGCGGTAAGAGCTCTGTGGTGAAGCTGATCCCTCGTTTTTATGATGTGACAGAGGGTGCCATTTTTGTAGACGGCAGAAATGTAAAGGATTATAAGCTCAAAGACTTGAGAAAAAAGATTTCCATTGTGCTGCAGAAAGCGGAGCTTTACTCCAGACCCATAGAAGCCAATATACGATGGGGAAAGAAGGATGCCACACCATGGGAAATCAAATCTGCGGCTAAAATTGCGCAGGCGGATGATTTTATCTGCGCCTCCAAATACGGTTACCATACCATGGTCTCTGAGGGCGGTCATTCCCTTTCCGGTGGTCAGAAGCAGAGAATATCCATTGCCAGGGCGGTGCTGAAGGAACATGAGATTCTGATTTTCGATGATTCTACCAGTGCGCTGGATTTAAAAACAGAGGCTATGCTCTACGAAGCGCTGCGTACGCAGTGTCCCGGTACTACCAAAATCATTATTGCCCAGCGTATTGCATCCGTCAAAGATGCTGACCGGATTGCAGTTATGGACGAAGGCAGGATATCTGCACTGGGCACCCATGAGGAACTGATGAGAAATTCGGAGATTTATCGTGATATTTATAAATCACAGCTTAAGGAAGGGGGAGAATTTTAATGGAAAACGTTAGAGAACATGTGAATAAAAAAGCCCTTCCGGAAGGTTTTGAAAATCATCCGGAGCATGAGATGATAAAATATCATTCCCAGGGGCCGGCAGGAAATAACAATGCGCCCACAGTGAATTTCAGAAGAGGACCAGGTGGTGGTCCCGGCGGTCCCGGAAGGAATATGGGCCGTGAGGTGGAGAAGGCGGGTGATGTGAAAAAGACACTTTCCCGACTGTTAGTATATTTCAGCCATACAAAGAAATTGCTGCTTTTACTGATTGCAGCGGTGGTAGGCGTCACACTGGTAGGACTCCTTACCCCGTCTTTACAGGGGCAGGCTATCGACCACATCACGAAACATGAATGGGAGCTGCTTTACCGCTGTGTACTTGTTTTGTTAGTTGCCTATCTTGCCAATATTTTGTTCGGACTGGCTCAGACATTGCTTGCAGCCAACTTAAGCCAGGCAATCGTCAAACAGATGCGTCACGACCTTTTTAAGAAAATAGACTATCTGTCCATTAAGTACCTGGATACCCATTCCAACGGCGATATCATGAGCCGAATGACAAATGATGTGGAAAATGTGTCAAATACAATATCCCAGAGTCTTGGGTCTCTGGTATCCGGTGTCCTGACCATCATTGGCACCATCGCGATCATGTTCGCTTATTGCTGGCAATTGACGTTGATTACACTGGTAACCGTTATTATAACAGTATTTGTAACCAAAAAAATGTCGAAGATGATGCGAAAAGTATACCGCAAACGATCTGCCATTCTGGGTCAATTAAACGGTCATTCCGAGGAAATGATAACCGGGTACAAATCTATCGTTGCCTATAACAAGCAGGAGGATGTGATCGAGGAATTTAAACAAACCTCTGATGAGCTGATGAAAGTGAGTATCAAAGCGGAAATTCTGGGCGGTTCCATGGGTCCTGTCATGAACTGTATTTCCAATGTCAGCTTTGTAATCGTTGCGGCTTTTGGCGGTTATTTTGCCTATACCGGACTGATCACTATTGGTACCATTTCCGCATTTATCATTTATGCAAAGCAGTTTTCCAGGCCCATCAACGAGATCGCCCAGCTGTACGGAACCATTCAGACGGCTATTGCAGGTGCAGAGCGTGTATTTGCACTGATGGACCAGCCGGATGAAGATAACAGCGGCGACAAGAATATGAACAATGTCAAAGGCGAGATTACCTTTAAGAACATTGATTTCTCCTACATTCCCGGAAAACAGGTGCTTTACGATTTCAATCTGGATGTAAAGCCGGGGCAGAAGGTCGCTCTTGTGGGTGCCACGGGTAGCGGTAAGACTACGGTAGTAAATCTGCTCATGAGATTTTACCCTGTGGATGCCGGTGAGATTCTCATAGACGGTGTCAATATCCGGGATATCAAGCGGGATGAGCTGCGCAAGAATATCGCAATTGTTCTGCAGGATACGGTGCTTTTCTCAGACACCATTGAAAATAATATCAAATATTCCAACCCGGATGCTTCCGATGAGGAAATGTATTATGCGGCTGAGATGAGCCACTTAAAGCACTATATTGAAAGACTGCCGAAGAAGTATCAGACTTTCCTGAAGCAGGCCGGTGCCGGTCTTTCCCACGGGCAAAGACAGCTGTTGGCGATTGCCAGGGCAGTGCTTGCTGATCCGAAGATCCTGATTCTGGATGAGGCGACATCTTCCGTAGATACCAGAACGGAGAAGAATATTCAGGATGCGATGGTGAAGCTCATGAAGAACAGGACCAGCCTTATTATCGCACACCGCTTGTCTACCATAAGGGATGCGGATAAAATCGTTGTTATGGACCAGGGCAGAGTTGTGGAGATTGGGAATCATGAGGAATTGCTGGCTAAGAAGGGGCGGTATTATGATTTGTATATGACGCAGTTTGCGGGGAATAAGATATAAGACTTATTATCAAATCAGCGTCCACAAAAAGCAGCCCCAAAGGAGGAGACGGAAATGGCTGACATTACACAGATTGATAAGAATTTTGCAGTAGATACTGAAATCAACAAAGATCATTTGACCTTCTATGACATGGAACAACTCCCCTTCAGAATCTATGGGGTAACAAAGGAAAACGGATATTTCCGCAGAATCCCGGAAGCTGTAGCCAAGGCAGTAAACGAAGGCGTATACGGACTCCACACCAACACCGCAGGCGGCAGAGTCCGCTTTGTATCTGACAGTACATCCATAGCCATTCATGCAGAGATAGACGGTATTTCTAAATTCTCCCATATGCCTCTTACCGGGACGAGTGGTCTGGATCTATATGTAAAAGAAGAGAGCCTCGAAAAATATATCGGTACCTTCATACCGCCTCATGATATGAAAACGGGGTATGAAAGTATGCTGACCTTACCAAACAAAAAGGAGCGCCTGATTACAATTAATTTTCCTCTGTACAGCAACCTGAAGAAGCTGTACATCGGACTGGATCAGGATGCATGTCTCAAGGCAGCACCTGATTATACCTATGAACAGCCTGTTGTTTATTACGGTTCCTCCATTACCCAGGGCGGATGTGCGTCCAGACCGGGAAATTGTTATCAGCATATCCTGACCAGAAAGCTTGACTGTAATCATGTGAATCTGGGATTTTCCGGCAGCGCCAGAGGAGAGCAGGCCATGATTGATCATATCAGTCAGATGGATATGAAAGTGTTTGTGCTGGATTATGATCATAATGCGCCTAACGTGGAACATCTGTCGGCAACGCATGAGAAGGTATTTAAGGGTGTTCGCAGTGCACAGCCCAAACTGCCCATTATCATAATGGCAAGGCCAAAGTATTATCTGTCAGCGGATGATACCAGACGCCTGGAAATCATACGGACTACTTATGAACATGCTGTGGCAGCAGGGGATAAGAATGTGTATTTTCTTGACGGGCCTGCGCTGATGGCAGATATTGAGGGGGATGGTACGGTTGACAATACGCATCCTAATGACAGCGGGTTTGTCAGCATGGCGAGAGCAATAATGCCTGTGCTGGGCGGAATACTTGGTTTGGATTAAATTTGGTTTAATTTTGAAGAAAAATAAATAGGCTCCGGAGGCATTGGGTTCTCCGGAGCCAGTTGTGTTTTGGGAGAAATGCAAATTTTGACAAGGTGTGCTTTATTAGTCAGCCTGAGTGAATAATTTTTTTGCCGGACAAAGATAATCATATTGCGGCATGGTGTCAATGTGCGGTATAATAAGCATAATTACAAACGTATTGAAGTAGATGGTAAAGTACAATAAGCGAGAGCAGGAACTACATAAGAGCATATTCGTGAAAACTTCCGGTAAGGATATAAGTAGGAGGAGATGAAAAATGTATCTGGAAAAAGTGAATTTAAAAAATTATAAGGCCATTGAAGATCTGGAAATCGATCTTCAGCCGGGTATCAATCTCCTTGTTGGTGATAACGGTGCCGGAAAAACATCAGTGTTAGACGGAATTGCAATTGCTCTTAGTGGACTTTTTGTGAATGTGGAGGGAGTTAGTGCAAAGAATATTGCAAAAGAGGATGTGCATGTAGTTGTAACTGCATCAGGAGATAATTCAAAAATGATTTCTTATTTTGAACCCGTTTCTGTAGGCTGCAGTTTAAATGTAGATTCCAAGACTTATGCCTGGAAACGGATTAAGGAGCAGATGTCATCCACACACACCAAAATAGATGATCGAACTGTGTGCGCTTGGATGAAAAGACTGACAAACAAACCAGGTACGTGTCTGCCATTACTTAGTTACCAAAGTGCCGCCAGAGCGTGGAAGGTAAAACGAGGAGACTTTGGCAATGAATTAAAGAAAAAATTAGATGATAGACGGTGTGGATATATTGGTTGCCTTGACTCTTCTATGGATGTAAAAGCTATTCAGCAGTGGTGTCTGAATCAAGAAATTGCTGCCCTTAACAAAGGGAAACAGATTGGAGAATATGAAACTTTTAAAAAGATTATTGCGGTTTTTATGAAGGAAATAAACGAACTTGAAAGATTGCCGCAGATCTATTATATGGGGCAGTTCGAGGAGTTAGTCTATAAAGATGAAAACGAAGAGATGGCAATCTCGAAAATGAGTGCAGGATATCAATCTTTGATTTGGATGGTTATGGATTTGGCATATAGAGTTGCTTTATTAAATCCCAATCTTAGAGAATTGTCAGAAATTGAAGGAATTGTATTGATAGATGAAGTGGATATGCATTTGCATCCAAAGTGGCAATGGAATATTGTTAAAGCTTTGAGTGTAACTTTTCCAAATGTACAGTTTATTATTACGACACACTCACCAATCGTGATATCATCTGCTAAAGAGGCCAATCTTATTCTTTTAGATGAGAAAAAGCAGGTAACATATTTACCGGATAGCTATGGATATCCAGTGGAAGATGTGCTTTTGTTTAGGCAGGAAAGTGTGTCAAGACCAAAGATCATACAGGCTCAAATGGATGTGATAGATGAAGCCCTTGAAGATGAGGATTTTGATAAGGCTGATGAGGCGTTGCGGAAACTCAAAGATATTTTGGGTAAGGATAATACGGAATATAAGAGAATTGAAGGAGTTATCGGTGATGCAAAGATGATCAGCAGTCTTTAATCTGATAGTGAAGGAGTACGCACAGTGATTTATATAGAGAAAGAAGGACTGACATCTTCTGTAGATGAGTGTATCATCGGAATCAGAAAAAGTGACAGATGGAAGAAAATCAAAAATGGAGATACGGTGGCAGTTAGACATGTTTTTGATAATGAATTTCCAAAGGACGAAATAAAGCAAATTCTGGTTCATGAACAGCATGGTCTATGTGCTTATTGTATGAGACGTATAAAGAATGATAATCATTCGAGAGTGGAGCATTTAGTTCCGCTTAGTAAAGATAAGGAGAATGCCATCAATTATCAGAATTTGCTTGGTGTATGTGATGGTGGAGAAAAAACATCCGGGCAGCAGGGAAGGATTCTTTGCTGTGATGCTCACAAGAAAGAAACTGAGATATTTTTAAGTCCACTAAACAAAGTCCAGATGGACAAAATTGCATACAAACCAGATGGAACAATTTATACAGAGCCGGTTGATGAAGCTATGGAGAAAGATATCAATGAGACTTTGCTTTTGAATGGTGTAAGGAAAGCGGATGGAACAGTTAGAGATACTGCTACTGAAGTTTTAAAAGGCAGGAGAGATGCCTATGCCAGAGCGAAGCGTATGATGGATACATTAAATAATAAAGGTAAATGTACTTCTGTTACAGTGAAGAAATTGATTGATGATCTTTATGAAAAAGAAGAGCGTGAGGAATATGTTGGAGTAAAAATCTATTATTTGACCAAGAAGTATAACGCTCTCGTTAGAAGAGGGTTATAGTATTGGTAAACAGACCGGGAGTAGGAAAGATGGGGATGCATCTGAAAGATATAAAACTACCACTAAAAAAGATATACTATATCCTGTTTGCCTGTTTCATCGTAATCCCATTGTTAATCGTCCTGCTCATATCATTACTGATCCTGAACCGCCGGTTCAAAGAGCAGGCCATAGAAAACATCCAAAGGACACAGGAAACCATTGCCACAGAGCTGACGTTAGATATCAGGACAATGTCTCTGCGTCTCTCCCACCTTGTCCATACCAATAATAACGAGATGTTGAATTATGCATCTCTTGCGGACACAGATGATACAGAACTGCGCTATCAGTACACCCAGAAGCTGGAAGAGAGCGGAAGCCTTGTACTTGAACCTACAAGCAGCCTTATTTCAGTAAGCTTCTATATGAAAGAAGGCAGGCACACCTACATAAAAAGTGAGGTGACCATACCGGAAGTCAAGAATACAGAGTGGTATCAACAAGCGCTGCAGGATCAGAACCAGGTATACAGCGGTTCCTATCATATAAAAGAAAAAAATGAAGTTTACCTGGGAAGCAAAGGACAGTCTATGCTCTTAACGTTTGCCCTTGCTCCGGACAGAACCACGGACCGAAATGAAAAGATTGAGATGGTGGTCCTTTATTATGCGACAGATGTGTCAGATAAAATTGCAGCCTATAATAAGAACTATCTGAACGGAAAAAATAATCTTGGAATCATGCAGATTGTTGATGAAAACGGCAATATACTGTTTTCATCAGGCTCGGAACAATTGACTGATAGTGAACGATTGCCGGAGGCAGAAGAATTTAACGGAGAACAATTCTCCGATGCAGAGCAAGTAGCAGAAGCAAAAGGCTATACCTGTATCAGAACCCCGGTAGACGTGAACAATGCAACATGGTACGTAGAAAGCTACATAGAGACAAAAGCCCTCACCGGTGATTTCTGGCAGATAGCAAGTGCCATATTGATAGTAGCCACATGTGTTCTTGCCTTTGCAGGCTATTTTTCCAGATTCCTGATCAAAAGTATCGTCAGCCCCATTGAAGAGATCAGTGATGGCTTGAAACAGGTGGAAGAAGGCAATCTTAACATCCACATCGCTGCGCAGGGCCAGTCGGAAATCAGAAACATGATCCATCAGTTCAATGCCATGGTCCGCAGGATCGGCGCCCTCATCGGTGAATATGAGGAGCAGATAAGAAATGCCAAGGTAACACCGGCAGATTATCTGGCTGCTATGATTCGAAAAGAGATGACGCCCCAAGAGGTGGCGGAGAGAACCACAGAATTCTTCACGGAGGAATACGTTGTTTTAGGAATCTATATGGTAACAAAAGCGCGGGCAGAAAACAATTCTGAGACAATGTCAGAGATAGTCCGCTGCTGTGAACGGAATCCCCGTTTTGCATCAAGGTGCATTTCATATGTTGAAAGTAAACGTTCCATAGTAGCTGTATATCGGATCATGGAGCCGGAGTATTATGACACTCTTGTCAGAATGATTCAGGACCTGCAGAAAGAAGTATATAGAAAGCTCGATGTGCAGATATGTGTGTGCATCAGCAAACCCGCAAAGGAACCTGAAGATTTTTACCCGTGCATTAATTCCGTAAGAGAGCATATATGCTTTAGGCACCTGTATGGAGAAAATGCAATCATAGACTTACATAAGGATGAAGAATTGATCCGCAAAATTGAGCAGGAAGCTCCAGGTTATACGAAGCTGGCGGAAGCGCTGTATATTGCTGATGAGAAAAACGTATCCGATGAAAAAGAGCGGATTTTCGCAGCGTTCATCAATCGCGATATGGAGGAAATCAGAATCACAGTATTGGCGGTCATTCTTGCAATCGGAAATGTATTTGACAAAGACAATGACAGCTTCTCAGAGATTTTCGGGCAGCAGAATAATTACATAGAAAAGGTTGGTCGAATCGAAGGCGCGAAAAGTATCAAGCTCTGGCTGACCAATTACTGCGCCTGGATATTGAATTATTCCGCTGCAAAAGTAAAAGTATCAGAAACTGACATGATTGTCAGGGCCAAAAGATACATTGCCGACCACTGCGAAGATGCCGAGCTCTCCCTTACTGAGGTGGCCGAATACGTGGGTCTCAACGAAAAGTATTTTACCAATCGTTTCACGAAAGAGACCGGAGAGACATTTTCCTCCTATCTGACGGCTCTGAGAATGCAGAAAGCAAGGGAATTATTAAAAACTACCACCTTTAAGATATATGAAATATCTGAAATGGCAGGCTACCGGAATGTAGAACATTTCAATCGAGTCTTCAAGAAAATAAATGGTGTCACACCGGCACAGTTCAGAAAAACCATGTGAGAGCATGGTTTTTTCTCTCTTCAAATCAAAAAAATGACGATCCATCAAAAAATCTCACCATAAGTTAAAGAATGAAAATCCATCAATCTGTAAAAATATCAAGAAATGTGAAAAAATGAAATGGTAAAAGCAAGCAAAAATTGGTATTGTAAAGGCACAAACAAGACAGTTGGCCGACTGCTAAAATGATAACCAGTTTATTTGGAGGGAATGCGATGAAAAAAAGATTACTTACAACATTACTAACCTGTGCAGCAGTTGCTTCATTATTAGCAGGATGCGGAAGCGGAGCAAAAGACAATAACGATAATATTTACAGCGGAACACTTACCCTGGCAACCTGGGACAACAACTTATATACCTTTATCGAACAGAATGATATGATAGGAAAGTTTCAGGAGCATTATCCGGATGTAGAAATTGAAATTGAAAAGGTCAAGAGTGACAGCGAATATTGGGATGCTATGAAAATGAGAGCATCTGCTAACCAGCTGCCGGACATTATGATCAATAAAACATTCACGCTCACAAGATTCAAAGATTACCTTATTGATCTGTCTGAAACACAGGCATGTGCCAACAATGAATTGGCAGAAGGCTATGCGGTAGATGAAAAAGTCCTGGGTATTCCGATGACATCCGGATACGAATACGTCTACTATTGGAAAGATATGTTTGCAGAGGCAGGCGTAGAGGTACCTACCACATGGGACGAATTTATTGCAGCAGGTACCACGCTGCAAAATTATTACGGAGCATCCGACGTGGATTTCATGGCTCTTGCCTGTGGCCTGAAGGATGAGTGGCCCGATTATCCGTTCATGGAGTTCATGCCTTCTCTGGAATCCGGCAACGGTCAGAACTGGAATGATATGGCAAAGCAGGATGAGCCTTTTGCAGAGGGTACAGATATCAATAATGCATATCAGAAAGTATATAAATTGTTTACATCAGGAGTTTTGGGAAAAGATCCCTTAGGACTGGGCCATGATCAGGTATTATCCATGTTTTCTGCCAAGAAAGCAGCAATGATCGCATGCGGAGACTGGGCGCTGCAGACAATGCAGAAAGATGCAGAGGACCTTTCCGATCTTGGGACCTTTTACCTGCCGGCAAGAAATACGGAAGAAGACCCCTACAACGTCATTGTGCAGGGAGATTCCTTCATGGGCGTGACCACACACTCCAAGCATCAGGAGGCAGCAGTTGCATTTATTGAATGGTTCTATTCCGAAGAATGCTATCCGGACTACATCAACTATATTTCCTCAGCGTCCTCAATGACTAATTTCCCGAAGGAAAAGGATCCTGTATTGGCAGAAGCGGATGAAATGTGCCCGGATAAGGTGCTGATCATGTATGACGGCGGCGGAGATGATTTTACTGCAATCCAGAATCATATTACATTTGATTATAAAAAGCTGGGTGCCCAGATGCTGACCGAAGGATTCGATCTGAATGCAACCTTTGCAGAATTGAATGAAAAATGGAAGAATGCACGAGTGAAGCTGGGAATCGAGTAAGGAGGTTTGTATGACGAAGTTAAATAAGCAGAGAAAGATTTTTATCGTACTGTCTCTGATTATCCCAATGACACTGCTCATAGCGTTCGTTGTAGTCCCTGCAATTGATTTGTTTCGAATGAGCTTCACAAATTGGGATGGATATTCACCGGACAAAGAGTTCGTATTTTTCGAAAATTATATTGCAATGTTTCAAAATAAAGACTTGTGGATGTCACTGAAAAATAACGCAGTCTATTTCGTGGCCCACTTACTCATGATCGTGGTAGAGCTTGCAATTGCCGTTATCCTGACAGGAAAATTAAGAGCTGCCAAATTTTATAAAACCATGGTATTCATGCCCTACATTATTAACGGAGTAGCCATTTCCTACGCATTTTCCTATTTTTTCTCACCCATAAACGGCGCATTTGACGCCATCTTGAAGAGTGTAGGATTAGAATCCTTTATCCGAAGCTGGCTCTCGGACCCGGAAGTCGTAAATTATGTGCTGGCCTTTGTTTCTTTATGGAAATACAGCGGATACCACATTATCCTCTTCATCGCAGCGTTACAGTCAGTGCCGCAGGATATTCTGGAGGCAGCAAAGGTGGACGGAGCCAATTCCCTGCAGCTGTTTCGCTACATCCAGGTGCCTGCGATCATGTTAATGGTGGATTACGTATTGTTCGACAATATCAGAGGTGCATTACAGGTATTTGACATTCCCTTTGTAATGACAGCCGGCGGCCCCGGATATGCATCCTCAACCTTTACCCTATATACGATCAAGACAGCGTTCACATTCTCCAACTTTGGCCTGGCATCTACCATGGCTGTGGCAATCATGTTCATGATCGTTATCATCTATGTGGTACAAAACTATATTATCCACGGATTGATTTTAAAAGACAGGAGGAAATCATAATGGCAAAAAGAGTCATTTCGCAAAGTGCGAAGCAACTTATCTGTATCTGCATGGTAGCTATCGTTTTGGCGCCCATCATTCTGACGCTGTTTGCTTCCCTGAAAACGAAGACCGATATGGTAAATACATCGCCTCTTTTACTTCCTTCCTTCGCCAAAATTACATTCGACAATTATAAAGAGGTTTTGACAGATAAGCAGCTGCTTACAGGCTTTAAAAATACGGGCATTATCCTGGCGGTATCCCTGGTTTTCAATGTCCTGTTCGGCACTATTACAGCGTACATTATCGAAAGATTTGAATTTAAGGGAAAGAAGATTATCGTAAGCCTTTTCTTCTTAGGAATGCTGATTCCCACATTCGTGACGGAGATTGCCAGATTCCAGATCATTCAAAAGCTGCATCTCTATAACACACTGGGTGCGCCCATTATTATTTACGTAGCGTCTGACTTGATGCAGCTGTACATATACAGGCAGTTTATTTCCGGTATCTCTGTTGCATTGGATGAAGCGGCACTGCTGGATGGATGCTCGTACTTTAAGCTGTTTGCCAAAATCATTTTCCCGCTTTTGGCACCGGCGACGGCAACAGTTTGTATTATTAAGGCAATCAGTATTATTAATGATATGTATATTCCGTATCTGTACATGCCGAAGAATAAACTTCGTACCTTGACTACATTCCTGATGGATTATGCGAATGCACAGCTGGGGTCATGGCAGACGCTGGCGGCCGGAATCATTATTATCATGATTCCGACGGTGATTCTTTATCTGATATTCCAAAAGCATATTCTGGCGGGGGTTGCGGCCGGAGCGGTGAAGGAATAATGACTGGGGGAGAACCTGTGGGTTCTCCTCTTTTTTGTACAAAAAAGCATGTATGAAAAGCTTTCAACCATAATACAGCTCTATTGTAGTAAAATGAAAAAATATTTTACTACAATAGAGCTGCTTAAAGGAAACCTATTGAACATCTACCGTATTACGATACGGAGTCCCAATGAATCCCACCTGCTTGAAATCCTTCATATTATGTCTGATCAGGTAGTCCATATAAGAAGCAACCATCCGCGCTGTCAAAATATAGCCGCAGGGCTGCATATGTCCGCCCAGGAAGAAATTTTCGCGGAACTTTGCATCATACACCGGTGCATATGCCCGAAAATCAAGCACATATGAGTTGTCGAAGAATTCTGCCATTTCATGCAGTAACTTTGCATGAGCATCTCCTTTGACATTCAGCTCCTCTGCCCGACGGTCCTCTCTGGGCATTGTCATAAAGAAGAACTTGGCATCCGGGGAGATTTCTTTCAGGCGCTGTATAATCTGCCCATAATATCCGGCAAATGTAGGCTTGTTATTCCTGTAATCATTCCTGTCGATATCTTCTGTGGTTCCAAGCTCCATTCCCTGATTGTAAATATCGTTTACCCCAAGAGCAATGATATACGCCTGGCTGGCATATTCCTTATTCCAGAAATTCTTCTCTTCAGCCCAGCCGTTACAGTATTCTTTGGCAGTCATTCCACCTCTGGAGAAATTGTAGACCTTGCTGCCGATCATACGTGCAAGATACTGTCCCCAGGAATATTCAAAGTAATCATGATAAGTTTTCTCGCCATTTGGGCCTGTGCCCTCGAATTCTCCGCTTGACAGGCTGTCTCCTACGCAGGTGATTGTTCTGAAGATACCTGCGAAGCCTCCGTCTGTGCACAGACGATCCAACGGTTTCTCATCTTCTGTTGCATAAAACATATTAAAATCCATTTTCATAATCCGTCTTTCTGTATCCTTGTTATAGTTCTATTTTCTTATAGACCACCTGACATTCCTTTAGATGGCAGGCGATACCATAAATGTGAATCGTTTTCATACCGTCCAACCGAAGTTTTGATGTGTAATGAGTATCATCGGTCTGCTTCAGAGCTTTTGCACACATGGCATCAAAATTTCTGTTTTCTGCATATTTTACTTCGATAATACAGCCGATTTTCTCGGCAGGAATTTCAATCAGGATATCGCTATATCCGTTTCCGGATTCTGTATTGGATTTCACAATCCAGGAGCTTTCGCTGCTTAAAAGTCCCACAAGAACACCATGATAAAAGTTTTCCTTCATATCCTTGCGAGTGTAGGTGTCACGGATGCTGATGGAATTCAGGAGATATTCATTGAAGCGAGTTTGCAGCTCATCTGCATTTCCCGTTTTTAGAGCAAAGCAGAAGGCTTGCAGCTTTCTTGTATCACTCTTTACAAGGCGATTGAACCAGACACGGATCTGCTTTTCAAATATCTGCTGCACCTCCATATTCGGAATGACCAGCTTGTGCAGTCGTTTTGTTGTTCGCTCGGCATCTGTTAAAT
>JAFTVH010000066.1 GCA_017465845.1 Lachnospiraceae bacterium
CTGAATATGAAGAAATGATTGAAGCGATCAAAGCTCATTTATAGTACGGGTGAAAACATGAGAATTGGAATGGGATATGATGTACACCGCCTGGTGGAAGGCAGAGACTTGATTATGGGAGGCGTGAAAATTCCTTATGAAAAAGGTCTGTTAGGGCATTCCGATGCAGATGTGCTTCTCCATGCCATAATGGATGCTTTGCTTGGAGCGGCTGCATTGGGAGATATCGGAAAACATTTTCCTGATACTGACCCTGCTTATAAAGGGATTTCTTCCGTTAAGCTTCTTGAAAAAGTAGGCGAACTTTTGAACGAAAATGGTTTCCTGATTGAAAATATCGATGCTACCATTATTGCACAGGCACCTAAAATGCGGCCTCATATTGATACCATGAGAGATAATATTGCAGCTGCATTGGATATCGAAGTCAGTCAGGTGAATGTAAAAGCTACTACAGAAGAGGGGCTTGGATTTACCGGATCCGGAGAAGGGATTTCTTCGCAGGCTATCTGTATGCTGACCAGCCCGTTTGATCTGACGGCGCAGCAGATTGCAGGCGGATGCGGAGGATGCAGCGGCTGCAGTAAACAATAAAAATGAAATTACCAGTTGACAAAACGCTTATTTTTGCATATCTTATTAAGTAGGAAAAAGTGGATAGAGAAAGGCAGAGAACGGGAAGAGTACTGTTTGAGTGCGGTCATAGAGAAGGAGCTTCAGCGGCTGAAAGGGCTCCCGGCCAATAGAGCAGGAAGTGCACCCGTGAGCCGGTTTGGGGAACGTATTTTGTGATATCAGTATCCGGACCCGTAGGCGGGCGTTAACCGTGTTGAGGGAAAGGCTTATCATGCCTTTAAGCAGAGTGGAACCGCGGATAAATTCGTCTCTAAGCAGGATGAATTTGTCCGTTTTTTTATTCAAAGGCAACTGCCGTTTTACACCTCATAAGATCCGGACAGGAGGCAATCATATGGGTATGATCAAAAACTTAAAAGAAGAGATCCGAATAATCAGGGAACGTGACCCGGCCATTCACTCAGCTATGGAGGTATTCCTGTATCCCAGCTTTAAGGTAATGCTGCATTACAGGATAGCACATAAGCTGTATCTGAAGAAACACTATTTTCTGGCAAGATACGTTTCACAGAGAGGTGTGCGCAAGACAGGAATCGAGATTCATCCGGGTGCACAGATTGGAACAGGTTTTTTCATTGATCATGGTAACGGTGTTATCATAGGTGAAACTACGATTATTGGAAATAATGTAACGCTTTACCAGGGAGTGACACTGGGAGGAAACGGTAAAGAACATGGCAAGCGTCATCCTACTATTGGAGATAATGTTATGATCAGTGCCGGTGCCAAAGTACTGGGGTCTTTTACCATTGGAGAAAATTCCAAGATTGGAGCCGGAAGTGTGGTTCTGAGCGAAGTGCCGCCTAATTCTACCGTAGTGGGGGTACCCGGACGTGTAGTAAAACGTGACAATAAGATTTTGCCGCGGGAAACTCTGAACCAGATAGACCTTCCCGATCCTGTTAGAGAGGATATCAGTTGTCTGCAGCATGCTAATACAGAACTGACCAACAGACTGCTGGATATGGAGGCAGAATTAAAACAGCTTCGTAAAAAAGTCAAGAAGCAGGAGAAGGAACTTTCCAAGAGAAAGAAAAAGCAAGCCAAGGAAGAAAAAGCATCAGATATTTTGATAGAAACAGGAGAAGAAAGAAATGAGTATGAAGATTTATAACACCTTGAGCAAAACAAAAGAAGAATTTGTACCTATCGAACCGGGCAAGGTAAAAATGTACGTGTGCGGACCTACCGTATATAATTATATACACATCGGGAATGCCCGTCCCATGATTGTGTTTGATACAGTACGCCGTTATATGGAGCATAAAGGCTATGAAGTAAATTATGTATCCAATTTCACGGATGTGGATGATAAGATTATTAAGAAGGCAATTGAAGAGGGTGTGGACAGTGAAGTGATTTCACAGCGCTATATTGCAGAGTGCAAAAAGGATATGGCATCTCTGAATGTAAAGCCGGCCACCACCCATCCCCAGGCTACCCAGGAAATCTGCGGAATGCTGGATATGATTGAGACTTTGATTCAAAAAGGGCATGCCTACAAAGCAGCTGACGGTACCGTATATTTCCGCACCAGAAGCTTTAAGGAATATGGTAAGCTGTCCCATAAGAATCTGGACGATCTTCAGGGAGGGAACCGCTCTCTTCTGGTATCAGGTGAAGATCAGAAAGAGGATTCTCTGGATTTCGTACTTTGGAAACCCAAGAAAGACGGAGAGCCCTACTGGGAGTCTCCCTGGTGCCAGGGCCGTCCCGGTTGGCACATTGAATGCTCTGTTATGAGTAAAAGATATCTGGGAGAAGAGATTGATATCCATGCAGGCGGAGAGGATCTTGTATTCCCTCATCATGAGAATGAGATTGCACAATCTGAAGCAGCAAATGGTAAGACTTTTGCAAAATACTGGATGCACAATGCTTTCCTGAATATTGATAATAAGAAGATGTCCAAATCAGCAGGTAATTTCTTCACTGTAAGAGATATCCTTGAAAAATATGATCCTCAGGTGCTGCGTTTCTTCATGTTGTCAGCTCATTACAGAAGTCCTTTGAACTTCAGTGCAGATTTGATGGAAGCTGCAAGAAACGGTTATGAGAGAATTGTTACCAGCGTTGATAACCTGAAGTATCTTCTGGGCAAAGCAACTGCTGAAGAGATAACTGAATCCGAGGCTGCTCTTGTGAAAGAAGCAGAGGGCTATGTAGACAAATTTGATGAAGCTATGGATGATGATTTCAATACTGCAGATGCCATCTCCGTTATTTTTGAACTGGTTAAATTTGTTAATACCAATGTGTCAGAAGCAAGCAGTAAGGCTTATCTGGAGGTTCTTAAGCAGGAAATCGTGCTTCTGTCCGATATCTGCGGTCTGATCGTAGATAAAAAGGAAGAGATGCTGGATGAGGATATCGAGAAGTTGATTGAGGAAAGACAGGCAGCCAGAAAGGCAAAGAATTTTGCAAGAGCAGATGAAATCAGAGGAGAGCTTCTGGCGAAAGGTATCATTTTGGAAGATACACGTGAGGGTGTAAAATGGAAGAGAGCGTAAGCGTGGTGCAAAACAGCCTTTTGGATAGCATCAAAGAGACGTTTGCCTGTAAAGAGACAGATGTCAGAGCCTACTCCCCACTGACATTGGCCTATATCGGAGACGTTGTATACGATCTTATCATCCGGACGGTAGTAGTGGAAAGGGGGAACCGGGCAGCCAACGAGCTTCACAAACGTACGATTCAGTATGTGAAGGCGCAGACTCAGGCACAGATGATTGAGGCATTGCTTCCCCGGCTCTCTGAGGAGGAAGAAGCGGTCTATAAAAGAGGACGTAATGCAAAATCTTATACGACTGCCAAGAATGCTTCTATCGGAGATTATCGTAAGGCTACCGGGTTTGAGGCGCTGCTTGGGTATCTCTATTTGTTAAATCGTATGGAACGGGTATTGGAACTGTGTAAACAGGGGATTGAGGCTGTGCATCTGACTATATAGGGATGAAGTAATAAAAACTGCAACAAAGAAGGAGGAATCCATGGGATACCAGGAATTCACCATAGAAGGCAGAAATGCTGTAATAGAGGCTTATCGTTCAGGTAAGCCCATTGATAAGATTTTCATATTGGACGGATGTCAGGATGGTCCTGTTATGACTATTAAGAGAGAAGCCAAGAAGCATGATACCATGGTAAAATATGTGACCAGGGAGCGTCTTGACCAGTTATCCGAGACCGGTAAGCATCAGGGTGTCATTGCTTATGCGGCAGCGTATGAATACGCTGAGGTAGAGGATATCCTGAAGGCAGCAAGAGATAAAGGAGAGGCACCGTTTATTTTTCTGCTTGACAATATCGAAGATCCTCATAATTTGGGAGCGATTATCAGAACTGCCAATCTGGCAGGCGCTCATGGTGTCATCATTCCCAAGAATCGTGCTGTGGGGCTGACTGCTACGGTGGCCAGAACCTCTGCTGGAGCGCTGAACTATACACCGGTAGCCAGAGTCACCAATCTGGCAAAGACCATTGAAGAGCTGAAAAAGGAAGGTCTGTGGTTCGTCTGTGCGGATATGGGCGGTACTACTATGTATCAGTTGGACCTGAAGGGAGCCATAGGCCTTGTCATCGGCAATGAGGGTGAAGGTGTAGGCAGGCTGGTAAAAGAGAAATGCGACATGATTGCGTCGATTCCAATGAAGGGGGATATTGATTCTCTGAATGCTTCCGTTGCAGCAGGCGTGCTGGCCTATGAAATTGTTCGCCAGAGACTTCAGGCATAGAAAGGGAGAATCATTTGGAAAGCAGGAATGGATATCGGGAATATGACAGAATGACAGATGAGGAACTGATAGACAGGCTGCGCAGCGGTGAAGAGGCAATCATGGATTATATCTGTGACAAGTATAAGAACCTGGTACGGAGTAAGGCGAAATCCATGTTTATCCTGGGCGGAGACAATGAGGATCTGATTCAGGAGGGGATGATCGGGCTGTTCAAGGCGGTGAGAGACTACGACAGCGGCAGAGATGCCAGTTTCTTTACCTTTGCGGATCTGTGTGTCAGCAGGCAGCTTTACACGGCTGTGCAGGCATCTCAGCGAAAAAAGCATTTCCCTTTGAATACGTATGTGTCTCTTTACAGCAATCCGTCTGATAATGCAGATGGAAAGGACATGGAACTATTGGAATCCCTTGCGCGCTGCACTCAGCAAAGTCCGGAGGACCTTTTCCTGGATAAGGAAAGAGTGGAATATCTGGAAAAAGCAATTGAAAAGGAGCTTAGCTCTTTCGAGAAGCAGGTGCTGGATTTGTATCAGACCGGAATGAGTTATTCCCAGATTGCAAGGGTGTTGGGCAGGGATGAGAAGTCCACGGACAATGCATTACAGCGGTTGAAAGCGAAGATAAAGAAGATGCTCTGAACATGAAAGGATACGGCTTCGGGTGTGGGACTTAACATCCGGAGCTTTGTTTATAGTCTTTTAAGATTTCTTTTGCCTAACCTTTGTTGACAGGGAAAAAGCAGCGAATTATAATCGAATACAGGCAGCCGGTGTGGTGACCGGCTGTGTGTGTTAGGAAAGAGGAGACAATCATGATATCGAAATTCAGTGTAAAGAAACCATATACGGTGCTGGTGGGCGTAATTCTCATTATCGTTCTGGGTGTAGTATCGTTTACAAGAATGACTACAGATCTTCTGCCCAATATCAGTCTGCCATATGTAATTGTAATGACTACTTATCCCGGTGCCAGTCCTGAAACGGTGGAAACGGTTGTGACCAAGCCGGTGGAGTCCAGCATGGCAACCGTCAGTAACATTGAGAGCATCAGTTCCGTGTCGGCGGAGAATTATTCTGTAGTCATCATGGAATTTGCCCAGTCCACCAGTATGGATTCGGTTTCTTTGGAAATCAGAGAAAATCTGGACCAGATCAAGTCCTATTGGGGTGATTCTGTGGGAAATCCCATTATCATGAAGCTGAATCCGGATATGCTGCCGGTCATGGTAGCAGCTGCAGGTGTAGAAGGGATGGATGATGCTGAGGTCAGTGCCTATGTAGAAAGTGAAATCATTCCTGAGCTGGAGAGCCTGGAAGGAGTAGCCAGTGTCAGTGCCACCGGTCTTCTGGAGGAAAGCGTAAATGTCATAATCAGTCAGGAAAAGGTAGATGCCATTAATGCGAAAGTTTTTGCTGCCATTAATGAGCAAATGGCTGAAGCTGAGAAGGAATTGGCTGATGGAAAGCAACAGATTCTCGATTCCCGGAAAGAGATTGCAGAGGGAAAGAAAGAGCTGGCAGAAGGAGAACTGGAACTCATCAAAGGGAAGAGTGAATTGGAAACAGGAAAAGAGGTCCTGAGCAGCCAGCAGGATGCTGCCAAAACTACATTGGCACAGACCAAGCAGCAGTTGTTAACTGCGAAGACAGATCTGGAAGCTGCCAAGATGAATCTGACCACGAATCTGACTACTGCCAGAACTATGAATGCAAGTATCAATGAGATTGATATTATCCTGGGGGCATCTCTGGCTTATAGCAATGCCTACGAAGGCATGATGAATGCAACCGTTACGGATGGTGATGCTGTTACTGCAGCACAGTACAGAGATTCTATCAATAATCTGAAGACTTCTGTGATGGGAAGTGCAATATTGGCACAAGCAGCAGAAAGCGGCGAGGAATTAAAGGGCGCCTATGAAGAACTAAAACGCCTTGACTGGACAGTTTCGGAAAATCACGATGCGGTAGAGGAAAATCTTGACGCACTGGTGCTTCGGTTATCTGTACCGCTGACAATCCAGAGACTGAAGATGATGGATGTGCTGAACGGCCTTACTTCAAGTCTTGGGCTGGAAGCGTACGAACTGATGGCTACAGAGACATTAAGCACCTTGGAAGAAAAGCTGGCTGCTGTCAATGCCGGACTTGTGGAGGTGGAAAAGGGTGAACTGACTGCAGCGATAGAGTTTGCCAATGCCAATGCTCAGATGCAGTTAGGGGAATATCAGATGGAAATTGCCCAGGCACAGCTGGATTCCGTCAAAGAGCAGTTGGAGAGTGGAGAGGCTCAGCTGGATAGTGCCCTGGAGGAAATTGAAAAGGGTGAACAACAGCTGGAAGATGCGAAAGAAACGGCCTACGAACAGGCAGATATGACAGAAATATTGACTGTAGATACCGTCAAGGGGCTTTTGACAGCGCAGAATTTTTCCATGCCGGCAGGATATGTTACAGAAGAAGGAATCGACTATCTGGTTAGAGTGGGAGATAAGCCATCTACAGTCGAGGAGTTGAAAGTCATGCCTTTACTGGATCTTCATATGGACGGTGTTCCTGTGATAATCCTTGGAGATGTGGCAGATGTTTTTTATACAGATAATTCTGATGCCATCTACACCAATGTAAACGGCAGCACTGGTGTTATGCTTTCTGTTCAGAAGCAGACGGGATATTCTACCGGAGAGGTATCTGACAGATTGAAAGAGCGCTTTGAAGACCTTCAGGAAGAGAATCCTGATCTGCAGTTGATTACTCTGTCGGACCAGGGAATTTATATCGATTTGGTAATGGATTCCATCATAAATAATATTTTGTTTGGTGCAATCCTGGCAATTTTCATTTTAATTATCTTTTTAAAAGATATCCGTCCTACACTGGTAGTGGCAATTTCCATACCTATCAGCCTTGTGACAGCTGTAGTATGTATGTATTTCAGTGGTGTGACCCTGAATATCATTTCCCTGTCGGGTCTGGCCCTCGGTATCGGTATGTTGGTAGATAACTCTATTGTGGTAATTGAAAATATCTATCGACTGAGGGGAGAAGGGCATTCCATGAGGGAAGCGGCCATAGAAGGTGCCAAAGAGGTGGCTGGTGCTATTATGGCATCTACTCTTACGACCATCTGTGTATTCCTGCCCATTGTATTCATGGAAGGTATTACAAAGCAGTTGTTTGTGGATATGGGACTGACTATTGCGTATTCCCTGCTGGCCAGCCTGGTAATTGCATTGACGGTAGTTCCGGCTATGGCATCTAAGGCGTTGACAGCTACCGGTGAACAGAAAGAAGGAAAGCTGTTTACGTTTCTTGTGAACGGTTATACAAGAGTGCTTGAACTGTCTCTGAATTATAAATCTCTTGTCTTTGTTCTGGTGATCGCACTATTAGTTGTCAGCGCCGCGGCTTCTTTCAGTAAAGGTACAGCCTTTATGCCGGATATGGATTCCACACAGCTGACGGTATCCGTGAATCTGGAGGAAGGTTCCACGCTGAAAGAAACAGCAGAATTAACCAATCAGGTAGTAGAAAGAATCATGGAACTGGAGAATGTGAAAGATGTAGGAGCTATGGCAAGCAGTTCCGGCCTTTCCATGCTTGGAGCATCCGGTAATACCAGTTCTGATTCTACCACAATTTATGTGACTACTATCGATGAGAAGACTATGACCAATGAGGAAATCGGAGAATTGATTCTGGAAAGTACACAAGACCTGGATGCGGAGATTACAGTGGATACTTCCAGTATGGACATGAGCGCTATGGGCGGCAGTGGTATTTCTATTCAGGTACAGGGAAAGGAATTAGACGAATTGCAGCTGATAGCCACACAAGTAGCCGACATCGTAGCGGAAGTGGAAGGCACGGAGAATGTATCTGATGGCATGGAAGATGCGGACGAAGAGCTTCGTATTGTTATTGACAGAGAGAAAGCAATCGGATATGGACTTACTGTAGCTCAGGTATATTCCGAAATCTACACCAGGCTGGCTGAGGCAGGCAGTGCCACCATACTTGTTGCAGCAGATAAGGATTATAATGTATATGTGACAAGTGAAGCGAACCAGGAGTTAAACAGAGAATTGATCAAGGATCTGGAAATTAAAGGAACGGATGAAAATGGTGAAACTGTTAAAGTTCTGCTGCGGGAAATTGCAGAATTTCAGACTGCTCAGTCATTGAACGCTATTAACAGGGCAGACCAGGCGCGTTATATCTCTGTATCTGCATCTATAGCAAAAGGTTATAATGTTGGTATCGTATCCACAGAGGTAGAGGAGAGACTGGCCCAATACGAGCTCCCGGATGGTTACAAGCTGGTATTTTCCGGTGAAAATGAGACAATTAATGATGCAATGGAGCAGGTAATGCTGATGTTGGTATTGGCGCTGGTATTCATGTATCTGATCATGGTAGCACAGTTCCAGTCCCTGCTGTCTCCTTTTATCATTATGTTTACTATACCGCTTGCTTTCACAGGCGGTTTCATGGGGCTGTACCTGAGCGGCAGTGAGGTCAGTGTTATAGCTATGATTGGTTTCGTTATGCTGTCCGGTATCATTGTAAATAACGGTATCGTTCTGATTGACTATATGAATCAGCTCATAGAGGGCGGCATGAACAAGAGGGATGCCATCCTTGATGCAGGACGAACCAGATTGAGACCTGTATTGATGACAGCGCTGACGACTATTTTGGCATTGTCCACTATGGTATTCAGCCATGATATGGGTTCTGAGATGACAAAGCCCATGTCTATCGTTACGATTGGTGGTCTAACATACGGTACTTTGCTTACTCTCATTGTCATCCCATGTATTTATGACTGCTTTATAGGAAGTAAAAAGAATAAGAAAAGTGAATAATTATTCATGCGGAGATTTGAAATAGAATAAATCTCCGCTTTCTTATTCCTAAAATAAAAAAAATGTGTTATAATCAAAAGGAAACAGTTTTATGCAAAAGGGGAGATGACAAAAGATGACAATGTTTCAGCAGACGATATACTGTATGGTGGTATCCTATATCAGTGTATGCGTCATGCTTTTTCTGCCATTTTATCTATTGGAACGCAAGGGGAAAAATATTATCCTGACTTATTGGGGGACATCGATCTTAGAATTTCTGGTTATGGAAATAATCAGATACTATATCGTTCACCCATTGTGGCTGAAGCTCACAATGAATATGATCGTATATTGTATCCTTATATTTAGTTTGTTTCGGGACAGAGCGGATAGGAAAATAGCGGTATGTGCGTCACAACTCATGCTGGTTCTGGCAGGTGAGATCATTACATATTCTTTGCTGAAGAAGATGGGCATTTTATGGGATTTCAGGCTTCGTATCCAGGATACAACAGTGCATCAGGGAACGGTGATTGCTAATATGGTGTCCTATATGCTGAATATGTATTTTATTGTCTTCTGGAAAGTGGTAATGGAGAGAGAGAGGAAAAGATCTTATTTCCTGTACATTATTATACCGCTTTACCAGACTGTGCTTTTGGTTCTATTCTTAAGCCAGGCGGAGGTATTTGACTGGGATGCAGCTATGCTGGGAGTGGCGCTCCTGACTATAGGGATTGCAGTGAACATGGTGACCGTTTATCTCTATCATAATTTAGAACAAAAAGCGGAGATAGAAGAGGAATTGACCATACTTTATCAGCAGAGACAGAATGAGTTGAATTACTATAGAATGACGGAGCAGTATATAGATCAGATGAGAGAAATCAGACATGAATTCGTCAACCAGATTCAGACAGCCTATCTGATGATACAAAAGGGTGGAGATACGGAGCATGCCAGGCAGCTGTTATCTGATTCTTATGAAAGACTGCAGAATGTAAAGCTGATGCAATATTGTGAAAATCCAGTAGTAAATGCACTTATCAGTGCCAAAGAACAGAAGGCTTCTGCGAATCACATTATATTTAAGGCAAAATGTAAAACAGAAGATATTCATCAAATGGATGAAATTGATGTTTGCAGTTTATTTGGCAATCTTCTGGATAATGCTATTGAGGCATGCTTAAGGATGCCGGAAGACAGCTTACGTATTATAGAGCTTGGAATGTGGAAAAAAGGAGGTTATCAGATTGTTCAGGTCAGCAATACCTATCAGCAGGAAGGGAATGGCTTGGAACTATTTGAAACGTGTAAAAAAGATGTACTGAACCATGGTTATGGAATGAAACTGATTGAGAAAATCTGTGTCAAATATAATGGGGAATTGAGAACACAGAATACAGAGGATCGGGTAATTGTGACAGTATACTTAAAGATAAATCAGTAAAGAACAGGGGAAGAAAGTATGATAAGAATTGCCATTTGTGATGATGATGTGGAAATATGCGAACATATAAAAGAGCTGTTAGTTACAAAATATGCAGAGGAAGTAAGTATTACTGTTTACAACAGCGCCGAAGAAGTGAAAAGTGATTATGCAAAAAAAGAACGAAATATTGCGGATATCCTGCTTATGGATATCGATCTGCATGGAGTAAACGGCATTGATGTGGCTGCGGCTATACAGGAACAGTTCAGTGAAGTAAAGGTTATTTTTATTACAGGACATATTGAATATTGCACGGAGATATTTCGGGCCGATCCCAATAATTTTTTGATGAAACCGATCGAAACAGAGGCGCTGTATGGAGCCATAGAACGTGCAAGAGATCAGATCCTGGAAGAGATAAAAGATTGCTTTGTTGTAACCTGTAAAGGCAGCGTATTTAAGGTTAAGACCAGGGATATCTTTTACCTTGAGAGCGAGAAGCGTACGGTAATACTGCATGGTAGAGGGGAAGACTGGACTGTTTACAGGAAATTGGATGATGTGCAGAAAGAATTGCCGGATTATTTCCTGAGATGCCATCAGAGTTATCTGGTAAATATGAATGAGATCAAAAGTCTGATGCCGTTAAAGCTGAAATTATATAATGGAGCAGAGATACCAATCAGTCGTCCAAAATATAAGGAGGCAAAAGAATGTTTCCTTAGATTTCTTGGTCAGGATATTGTGATGGAATAAGTAATAAACTATTTGCACTCTTTTTTCTGGTGTGCTATAATGCATTAGAGTGCGAAAGGGAGGTAGACATCATGCAACAGACATTCAGTACAGTAAAAGTAAACAATGAGATAGAGTTATGTGAGGTAATGAATATAGCTTGCAGGAAGGAAATCGAGAGAGCACTTTTGAAGAATAGAATTTCTTACTACATACGTTGGCCAAGAACCTCTATCTTTAATAAAAAGAAGGAAAACTGTATTATCTGCGTGAATGATAATTCAAAAGAAGAGGCAGAGGCGGTCGTACGCATGGTGTGCGAGGAGACAGGATACCAGGTAAAGTTCATTATGAAAAAGTCTCACAAAGACTATTTATAAATTGTTTTAAAAAAGGTGCAATTTTTTGCACCAAAAGACTCAATTTCCTGTTGACAAAAAGATAAGCTTTTGATAGAATAATACACGGTGATTGCGAAAAGAACATTTTCCAATACAGTGCTGCTGTGGCTCAGTCGGTAGAGCGTCGCATTGGTAGTGCGGAGGTCACGGGTCCGATTCCCGTCAGCAGCTTGGGTGAATCTAATTCATCCTATATACTGGACTTACCAGAGGTTTAATTTGAACCTGCTGCTGTGGCTCAGTCGGTAGAGCGTCGCATTGGTAGTGCGGAGGTCACGGGTCCGATTCCCGTCAGCAGCTTTTGTAACGGCTCAAATCCTTGTTTATACATGGGTTTGAGTCTTTTTTTGCCAAAGCAGGAAGGAGAGTTTGTATGGAACTGATGGATAAGTTAAGTGATACAATCGTGACCAGAGGGAAGACAGCTGTGGAGAATATCTCAGACAAAGCAAAAGAGGCAGTGGACATAGCAAGAGAAATATCCGAAGTTGCAAGCCTGAAGAGACGGATAGCTACCTGCGAAGCGGTCATAAAGAAGAATTATATGGAAATTGGCAGACTTTATTATGAGAAGTTTGCGGATACAGAGGACAATGCATTTACCAAGCAGTGTAAAGCTATTTATAATGCGGAGAAGGCAATTGAGGCGCTGAACAGGGAAGTGGAGATCAGTCAGAAGAAGTATAAAGCAGATAAGCCGCAAAAGTGAGATAACAAAAGTGAAAGAATAAAAGTGAAAGAAAAACACAAGGGATATCGCCTGTGAGACGATACACCTTGTGCTTTTTATTTTGTGAAAAATGTCTTATTCTTCGTATTCATCTTCCAGATAGAACCCTCTGGTATGAAGCTCCCATTGCTGTGCTGAGAGGACGGATTCATAGTCAGGATTAGCATAAAAGCTGGCATCATGTTGACAATGCGTAGTAGTCTGAGGCTGCACCACAGTTCCGTCTGCAAGGATGGTTGTGGAACCGTTCAGCAAGGACTCATCCTCGATGTGAGGAAGGTCGCAGTAACCGGAAATAGGGAAAGGACATTCAGCAGTGGCCGGAAGCCCGTCATATGCACAGACGATACCGGAATAGTGCATATCGCAGCTCTCAGTAGGTACGGTACCGTCAGCAAAGGATTCTTCAGTTACGTATGCATCGCAGACGCCTGGTATAGGCAGTTTACCGGATACGGAACATACAGTGGCGGTAATAATCCCTTCGGGTTTGGTGAACTGTTCATTGGGCAGATGTTCATGAATCCTGTTCATAACCGCCCGCCAAAGTTTTTTGGCCAGGGAGCTTTCTGTTTTATCGTAAGCATCGAGTATATAGTTATTATCATATCCCACCCAGGTGGCACAGGTATAATAAGGAGTAAATCCTGCAAACCACACATCTCGCTTTTGAGAAGTCGTACCTGTCTTACCTGCGATTGCCATATTGCCAAAATTAACAGCACTTCCTGTACCGTTGGCACCCGTTACTACATCTACCATGGCATCTGTCAGCAGATAAGCGGTGGTAGGTTTGATTACCTGGCGTGAATTAGGTGAGGTATTGTCAAGCAATACATTACCGTTTGCATCCAATACCTTTGTATACAGCTTTGGCTCTATATAGGCACCCTCATTGGCAATGGAGGCATAAGCGGAACATAGTTCCAGATTTGATACACCATTTGTAATGCCGCCCAGAGCAGTAGCCTGAATGATATCGGTTTTCCATTCACCATTGATGCGTTGACCTTCCACAAGGCTGGTGATACCGAAATTCAACAGATAATCATAACCAAGCTGAGGCGTGATCTGTGTCAGCGTCTTAACTGCAATGATATTCTTGGAGCGCATAATTGCTTCGCGGATGGGAATAGTCCGGTAGTCATACTTATTATTGACGTTGTTTACCGGTTTACCTGAGTCGTAATTAAATGGCTCATCATTGAATACGGTAGCAAGTGTCATGCCGGCACTGTCTAATGCCGGAGCATAAGTGGATAAAATCTTGAATGTGGATCCGGGCTGTCTTGTGGTATCTGTAGCACGGTTCAGCGTTAAACGTCCTTCCTTGGCTCCACGTCCGCCCATCATAGCCACTACATAACCGGTATCCTGATCAATGACGGTTATAGACGCCTGAGGCTGTGCGGTATAGGTAACGTTTCTGTCAATGTCTTCTTCCGGGATATTGCCTACAACAGCAGCTTCATAAGCGGCAATTGCTGCATCCCCTTCTTCCTGGGAAGTAAACAGGAGATTAAAGTCGGAATCCCCATTCTGCTTGTGCCAGGTTGTCAGATTCTCTTTGCTATAGTTGGTTTTGGTGCCGTCAGCTGCGGTAGCCGTCATGGCATAATCCAGCTGCCAGATGGTATTAGCTGGGAAGTTCGCTTCATTGGCAAATTCTTCGTTTACTATATTCTGAATGGTGCTGTCCAGAGTGGAATACACTTTCAGACCACCGGAAAGGAGAAGATTGGATGCCACACTCTCAGAATAGCCCAGTTTCTCCACAAGATCTTCCAGAACCTGTTTTTGAAGAGCATCTGTAAAATAAGTACCGGTATAACTGTTGCTGGCCTGATAGGCCTCATTGGCAAGCTGAATCCTCTCATAAACAGAAGCGGTATCAGCCATAGCTTCATCGTGTTCCGCCTGTGTGATAAATCCAAGATCCAACATGTTAGTAAGGCAGGTCTCTCGCCTTTTTGCATTTTTTTCCGGATATCGGATCGGATTATAACCGGAAGGATTCTGGGTGATGCAGGCGATAACGGCACATTCCGAAAGAGTAAGTTCACTGCAGGTCTTGCCGAAATATCTCTGAGAAGCGGCTTCTACACCCAAGGTGTTCTGACCGCAGTTGATAGTATTCATGTAAGCTAAAAGCACATGGTCTTTATCTGTATTCTTGGTTACTTCAATAGCCAGATACTGTTCCTGAAATTTACGCTTGATTTTCTTAATATAGTTGTCACCTTCAGAAGTCCAGTCGGTAAAAATAGCATTTTTCAAGAGCTGCTGCGTAATGGTACTCGCACCTTGTGTCTCCTGGAAACCACTCTTGATAAACTGGTAACCTGCCCGGATAAGACCTTTGAAATCAATGCCGTTATGCTCATAGAAACGTTCGTCCTCGATTGCCACAAAAGCTTTGCCCAGATAATCAGGTACCTGTTCCATGGTTACAATGGTACGGTTGGCATTGCTGCCTACGAAACGGTCGATTTCCTCTCCGGCGTTATCAAATACGACGGAAGCCTGTCCGGTAGGAACGATGGCAGTAATCTCTATCCTTGGCGTAGAAGCGATGATGCCTTTGAACATGCCGATGCCAGTTGCGGCACCAACGATTCCTAATGCGATAAATGCTATTAAAAATACCTTCACAAAGGTAAGCGCCAGCTTTCTACCCCACTTTGAAGATTTGGAATTCAGAGCCTTCTGCCTTTCGCGGACACCTTTTTTTCCATAATTCATACAATAGTCACCTTTCTGTTGCGATTCATGTCCCCCTTATATGAATCGTAATCCTTTCTGCCTGTAGTTACAGACGCCTTTATTATAGCAAAAAAAAGTATGTAAATAAAGGTTTTCTTTGACATATTAAGAATTGTTTCACAAATTCTTTGCTTTTATGCGGGAATTATTATATGATAGAGGAAAATAAGGTTACGGTTTTGCAAAGGCAGAACTGTGGATAAGGGCTTATAGGAGAAATGTATATGAAGGAACAGGAAGCATGTCGGATACTGCTGGAAGGCGGAGAAGGCGAGATTGTTGAAAAGAAATCACGATTCATTGCTACAGTGAGAAAGGTAGAATCTGAGAGCGAGGCAGTTGCTTTTATAGAAGAGATGAAGAAGAAATACTGGGATGCCAGACATAATTGCTCGGCATTTGTCATCGGCAGGAGGGCAGAACTTACAAGATGCAGCGATGACGGTGAACCCAGCGGTACTGCCGGCAGACCTATGCTGGAGGTGCTACTTGGAGAAGGCATCAGAAATGTGGCTGTGGTTGTGACCAGATATTTTGGCGGCACCCTGCTTGGAACCGGCGGTTTGGTGCGGGCTTACACACAGGCGGTAAAAGAGGGACTTGCGGCAAGCACCATTGGTATAGAAAGAGCAGGATATGAGATACTGATAGAGACAGATTATAATGGCGTGGGAAAGCTTCAGTATGTGATGGGACAGCGTGGCATCGAGCCTGTGAACAGCGAATATGGCGCAGATGTAAAATTTACGCTGATCATTCCGGTGGAAAAAAGCACAGAACTTGAAAAAGTCATGGTGGAAGCTACGGCTGGCAAGGTGAAATGGACGAAAAGAAAAGAATTATATTTTATTGACAAAGAAGGTTAAGATGGATAAAATAAGAGTGGCGGTTGGAAGCAGCAACCGCTAATAACAGGCATTTCGAAAGGTGGTGGTTTTAATGAAGGGCAGTAAATCAAGTTCAGATAACCCTCTTCCCGCGGCGATACGCAGCATATTATTTATAATTGAAACCACCAATTGCCGCAGGTAGAGACTGCGGTTTTCGGCTGATGTCTCTCTCAGCTTTTTTTCTGTTGGGCATAATAGCTTTTACAGGCTATCTGTACGCCCTGAAAAGAGGCAGACGAAGCCGTAAGAAAGGAGAAATGCCATGGAACAGCTGAAAGAAATCACTGAAATCAAAGAACTTCTGGACACCAAGCAGTATACAAGCCTGCGTCAGTACCTGGCAGAGTTGAACGATGCAGATATCGCCGGACTGATGGATGAGCTTGAGGAAGGAGAACTGCTGAAGGTCTTCCGCATCCTGCCCAAGAATTTGGCAGCGGATGTATTTTCTTACCTGGATCTGGACAATCAGCACATGATCATAACCTCCCTGACAGACAGAGAGGCTGCTAACATTATCAATAACCTGATGGCTGATGATGCCGTAGATATGCTGGAGGAGATGCCGGCGAATGTAGTAAAAAAGCTTTTAGCCAATGCCAGCCCGGAAGTGCGCAGGGATATCAACCATTTGCTGCGCTATCCGGAGGATTCGGCCGGAAGCATCATGACTGTGGAGTACGTAGATTTAAAGGAAGCGCTCACAGTAGACCAGGCTATCGAGCGGATTCGTAAGGTGGGTGTGGATAGTGAGACTATCAATATCTGTTATGTGCTGGATGCTCAGAGAAAGCTTATTGGAACGGTAGCGCTCAGATATCTGCTCTTAAGTCAGGGAGATGAGATCATTGGGGATATCATGCATGAAAATGTCATCTCTATCAATACTTTGATGGATCAGGAGGAAGTTGCAAGACAGTTCAAGAAATATGACTTTACCTCCATGCCTGTTGTGGATAATGAGAACCGCCTTGTGGGAATCATTACTGTCGATGATATCGTGGATATCATGGAAGAAGAGACCACAGAGGATATGGAGAAGATGGCGGCTATCGTACCCAGTGATAAGCCATATATGAAGACCAGTGTGTGGGAGACTTTTAAAAAGAGAATTCCCTGGCTGCTGCTTCTGATGATATCAGCTACTTTTACCGGACACATCATTACTACATTCGAGGATGCACTGAGTGTCTATGTGGCGCTGACGGCCTTTATCCCCATGCTGATGGATACCGGCGGAAATGCGGGAGGGCAGGCCTCTGTAACTGTCATCCGCGGTCTGTCACTTGGAGAAATTGAATATCGTGATGTGCCTGGGATCGTCTGGAAGGAAATACGGGTTGCGGTCTTATGCGGAATTGTTCTGGCAGCGGCCAACTTTGTGAAGTTGATGCTTTTGGACCGTGTGGGATTATATGTAGCCCTTGTAGTGTGCATTACTTTGGCAATTGCTGTGCTGATGGCTATGTTTGTAGGATGCCTGTTGCCCATAGCAGCTAAAAGATTAGGCTTTGACCCGGCAGTGATGGCAAGTCCGTTTATAACGACGATTGTAGATGCGCTGTCTTTGTTGGTGTATTTCCAGGTGGCTACCATGATACTTGGATTATAGCTGAGGAGAAAAATGTAAAACAGCTGCAAATTAGTATGCTGCCTGGTGAGAGGACAGTATACCAATTTGCAGCTGTTTTATTTATGGCATATAATGCCCGAATCAGCGGCGGGAGATTGAGGAATGATGCCCAAGTTTTTCCATTAAAGCCTCCTGCAGAACGCGTGACACGTTGAGTTTTGCTTTTTCTGCTTCTAAATTCAGCCAGTTAGGGAGTGTGACGTTGCGGCGGACGGTTTTGGTATCCAGCATACGTCTGTATAGCGTAAAATCTACATCCACCATTGTAAGGATGCCGGTAGTATAATCAAAATCTTCTGTATCTTTGCGGGCTGCCTCTAAGGCTGTGGAATATTCAGATGGCTGTGGTAACGGAATACCGCTGTCTTCCAGATCAATTCCTTTTAATCCGATAGCATCTCTTGCCATGGCAATTGCATCTGCCAGGCTTTTTCCTTCTGTATAAATGTCCATATCGGGAACGTATACAAGATAATCATTTCCTTGAGTGGCTATAAAAGTTGGATATGCCTGTTTCATATGAGTCCTTTCCCGGAACTATAATAAGTCCCACTTCTTTAAAATTCTGCGTGCTGTGATTTCATTGATTTCTCTGTGTCTCGGAACTTGCTCAGTGTCACTGCCACGCTTGTATGTATCGTGGTTGCCACCATGCTCTTTGAAGCGAAAGCCGGCTTGCTCCAGTCTTTTTATTAAATCTTTTCTTTTCAAGTATTTCCTCCTTTTTTATTATATACACATTTAATACACATTGTCAATATTTATAAGAATATCTATGTCCAATACGCGTTTCCTTTTCTGCTAAATTAAGATACAGAAAAGTCGCAAAGCGGAGAAATAGAGATGGTAGTTGAATAGTAACGGGCGTTTACCAAACAATTTTACAAGTATAGGAAAACGGAAGATTCTTCCGAAGATTACAATATCAGATACAATACAGGAAAAGTCTAATTAACTTGTTCCTGTATTGCACCGTATCATATTCAGATAATTGATATCAGAAAGGAACCATAAATAATTTACTTTCTCTTCAATACCAGATGCTGAGGCAGACCATTTACCATAAACGGCTGGTAGTCGCCCTGAATCAGTGGCTCAATATAATTAATGAATTCTTCAGTTATGTAGTTGCCTTCCTTGTTCACCCAGTTCCTGGGAACCAGTTTTTCGTTATTGGCAATGCGGTGTACATCATAGATACCGGCTGCACTCATATAAGGATCATCGGATACGCGGTCGATAACAACCATCTTACCTGTATCGCCTTCGTCAGCGGCTTTGACAGCAGCACCGCCTACCATGAAAGCTTCGTTGATATCTACGCGGGAGGCCATGTGGGAAGCACTTCTCTGCAATGTGGAGAATTCAATACTTCTGGTCTTACAGCCAATCTCAGCGCCCAGAAATCCTGCCAGATAAGCGGCAGTTCCCTGAAGCTGTTTGTGACCGAACGCATCCACATAATCGGCACCACCGGACAACTCACAGACATAGCGGCCATCAGCCAGCTTGATACCTTCTGAAACCGCGATGACGATAGAATTCTTTTTCTTCAGCAGCTCTTTTACTTTAGCCAGGAATTTATCGATATCAAAGGTGATTTCCGGCAGATAGATCAAATCAGGGCCATCGCAGTCCTCTGTCTTGGCAAGGGCAGTAGCACCGGTCAGCCAGCCCGCATTACGTCCCATAACTTCCAGTACGGTAATATTTTCTTTATTATATGTAAGTCCTAATGCATCACGAATGACTTCCTTGGTGGAGGCGGCAATATACTTTGCGGCACTTCCAAAACCGGGAGTATGGTCTGTCAGAGCCAAGTCATTGTCAATAGTCTTGGGAACGCCCAGGAATTTCTGCTTATGTCCCTTAACAATAGCGAAATCAGACAGCTTCTTGATCGTATCCATGGAATCGTTACCGCCGATGTAGATAAATGCTTCGATATCCAGCTTATCCAGAATCTTGAAGATTTTCTCATAAATCTCAGGGTTCTCGTGAATCTCGGGCAGTTTGTATCTGCAGGAGCCCAGGAATGCAGAAGGTGTTCTTTTCAGCAGTTCGATATCCATATCGGAATGAATCTGGGTGGAAAGGTCGACGTACTGCTCATCCAGAAAGCCCTGAATACCGTGTAACATACCGTATACTTTGTTGAATCCACGCTCTTTAGCAGTTTTGTAGACGCCTGCAAGACTGGAATTGATAACTGAAGTGGGACCGCCGGACTGACCTACGATGATGTTGCGTTTTTTTGCCATAAATGGTTTTCCTCCTTTTAATGCATTGTGGGTGGAAGTTATGGGGTGGGGCAAGGACCCCGCCTGGTGAGGCCTGGCAGTTCATTTTCAAGCACGCTCTCGCTCTGTGAAAAACGTAGCGGACGCTAAGCTCGAAAGGACCTCGCTAAGCGCCGACGTTTTTCAAAGGCCTGAAAATAAACTGCCAGGCCTTACCAGGCTGCTCTTGCAGCATCCATAACTTCTACGACAATGGTTAAATGCACGAAAAATAATTAAGTTATTAAAAATAATTATAGCAAATGTTGATGCGTGGTGCAATATAAATGTTGCTATGGAATTAAAAATGCACAAAATGCAATGGAAATGCAGAATGAATTTATAAAAAACGCATAGATATTTGCAAACGGAGTGGGATTGAAAGGTAAAATGTTTAGGGCAAAAGAGCTTTGTAAATCAAATCAATGGCCTGCGCCATGTTTTCTTCTGCGACAAACGAATAGTTTATGATAAAAATATGTTTTACGCTCTCGGGAGGGGACTGATAATATTGGGATAGGGAGGAAAGTTTTATCCCGGATTGCTGCAGTCTTAAAAGCAATTCTTCATCGGAGAATTCGGTTTTTAATTGCAGAAGAAAATGTAGTCCTGCATGTTCTTCGGAAATCACGGCATAAGAAGCGAGGGGACTGTCGGCGATTGCCTGTAACAGTTTGTCGCGTTTGCTGTGATAATAATTGCGCATGCGGTTGATGTGCTTTTCAAAGTATCCTTCGGAGATAAAACGTGCCAGCGTGTACTGCTCAAAATTGGAAACAGTACAGGAATAAAAATATAATTTAGAATAAAAAGTGTTCACCAGATGCTTCGGAAGGACCATGTAGCTGATACGTATCGTGGAGGCCAGCGTCTTCGTAAAGGTATTGATGTAGATGACCTTCTCCTGTACGTCGATGCTCTGCAGGGGTGGTATCGGCTGACCGTTCAGGCGGTATTCGCTGTCATAATCGTCTTCGATAATATAGCGGGAATCTGATTTGGAAGCCCAGCCTAACAGTTCATATCGTCTGCTGATGGGCATAATCGTACCCGTGGGGAAATGATGGGATGGGGAGATATGTACAATATCAATATTCTGCTCTTCCAAATCTGAAATCTTTACGCCGCAAGCATCTATGGAAGCGAAGCTGCAGGAAATACAATGGCTCTTGTAAATCTGGGAAATCTTGCTGTATCCCGGATCCTCTACTGCATAGTGTTTGTCAAATCCAAGAAGCTGTATCAGCAATCCATATAAGTATTCCGTACCGGCACCGATGATAATCTGTTCCGGTGAGACTGTCATATTGCGAAAGTCTTTTAAATGTTTGGCGATAGCCTGACGAAGCGGCAAAATACCACCACAGGGGGGATTGGTCAAAAGCTCCTGTTGGTTATGAGTCAGTAATTCGCGGGTAATCTTTGCCCATATGGAAAACGGAAAATGTTCAGAACTGGTCTGGTTGCTGGTAAAATCAGCAAAATAGTTGGATTTACCGGAGGAAAGCTGCACATTTTCTGTAGAGAGAATAGGTTCTTTTTTCTTAGCTATGGTCTTGATGTCTGTCACAAAGTATCCCTTTTTGGGAATAGAATAGACATAACCTTCTGCTACAAGTTGGGCATAAGCATTTTCCACAGTGATGATGCTTATGTTCAGATTTTTCGCAAGACTGCGTTTTGAAGGAAGCTTCTCGCCGGCATGGAGAACCTCCTGTAATATGTCGTTTTTGATGCACTTATATAAATAGGTATAAAGGCAATCTGACCCTATATTAGTAAAAGAATAAGTGATCATACCATGTTCACCTCTCAAATCTGACCTTTCTGAATATATTTAAATTGGATATTTTAATATGGTCAGATATCATTATAATAGAATCTATCTTAAAAATCAATCCGGGAGGAAATAATATTATGTCAGAGAGATATAAATTGAACAAAGAATTGGCGCAGATGTTAAAGGGTGGCGTAATCATGGATGTGACAACGCCTGAGCAGGCAAAGATCGCCGAGGCAGCAGGAGCTTGTGCAGTTATGGCGCTGGAGCGTATTCCGGCTGATATCAGAGCAGCAGGCGGTGTATCCCGTATGAGCGATCCCAAGATGATAAAAGGAATTCAGGATGCGGTGTCCATTCCTGTAATGGCAAAATGCCGCATCGGACATTTTGTGGAAGCACAGGTACTGGAAGCCATAGAGATTGATTACATCGATGAAAGTGAGGTGCTTTCACCGGCAGATGATATATACCATATTGATAAAACAAAATTCAAGGTTCCCTTTGTGTGTGGTGCCAAAGACTTGGGTGAAGCGCTTCGCCGCATCAGTGAGGGAGCTTCCATGATCCGTACCAAGGGTGAGCCCGGAACCGGTGATATTGTGCAGGCAGTCCGCCACATGCGAATGATGAACAGTGAAATAGCTAAGATTACGGCTATGCGTGAGGATGAACTGTTCCAGGAGGCCAAGGTGCTGCAGGTACCGTATGATCTGGTTGTCTATGTACATGAAAACGGCAAGCTTCCTGTTGTAAACTTTGCGGCAGGCGGTGTGGCAACACCGGCAGACGCTGCTTTGATGATGCAGCTGGGGGCAGAAGGTGTATTTGTCGGTTCCGGTATCTTTAAGTCCGGCAACCCGGAGAAGAGAGCCAATGCAATCGTAAAAGCTGTGACCAACTATAAAGATGCCGGCTTAATTGCATCACTTTCTGAAGATCTCGGCGAGGCAATGGTGGGAATCAACGAGCAGGAAATCCAGCTTTTGATGGCAGAGAGAGGAAAGTAAGAGAAAGAGGAAATCAGAATGGTAATTGCAGTTTTAGCAGTACAGGGAGCCTTTGCAGAGCATGAGCAGATGCTTGAGAGATTGGGCGTTCCTTATGTAGAACTTAGAAAAAAAGAGGACCTGCTGCAAAAGTATGACGGAATTATCCTTCCCGGTGGAGAAAGTACGGTACAGGGAAAGCTGTTAAAAGAACTTGATATGTTCGACACCTTGAAACAGCAGATAGAGAATGGAATTCCTGTTTTGGCTACCTGCGCAGGCTTGATTCTTCTGGCAGACAAGATCGAAAATGACGAGAGAGAATACTTTAAGACCTTACCTGTCACTGTAAAACGAAATGCTTACGGAAGGCAGCTGGGAAGCTTTTATACCGAGCAGGAGCTGACAGGAATCGGTGTCATTCCGATGACGTTTATAAGGGCGCCCTACATTACAGATGTCGGGGAAGGTGTAGAAATCCTTGCGGAGGAAAACGGGCATATTGTTGCAGTGCGCGGAAAGAACCAGCTGGCAATGTCTTTTCATCCGGAACTGGATCATGATGAGAGGATACATAAGTACTTCGTAGATATGATAAGCGCATAGATAATGAGTTTCGCGGAAATAAGAAATACAGTTCAGAAAGCTGGTGCTGTCTGAACTGTATTTCTTATAGGAAAGTTCTGCTTACTCTAATATAAAAGAAATATCAAATGTCTGATTGCGGCGTACGACAATATCCCACTTCCTGAAAGAAGTGCTTGAATCCTTGATCAGAGCTGTTTTCGATAAATCGAATTGTTCACTCGAAAATGTAAGCAGTAAAGTGACGGTATTAGGCTCCGGAAGGGCTACAACGGAGACGTTACAGCTTGGATAAGAGTCACCTGTCCGGACAGATTCTGTTTTCGGAGAAAGATTGATATCGATGATATACCCGTTTTCTTCCTCTAAAGAAGCAACGAGTGTGACAAGCCAGTAGTCTGAATCTTTATCATAAAATATGGTGGTTGTTTCATTGGTGGGTATCTCGTCTGCAGTTACTTTTCTATAATCGGTTATCTGCACAGTCCCACCTGGAATACTGTAAACGGTATCTGTATCGACACCATTCTCCAGATCCAGGGGAATGAAAAAATCTTCAGGAAGGTTGGTACCTGTATAGATATAGGGAACATGAAGCGTGTATGTTCCGGGCTGTGCACTTCCGAAATTCCAGTCATAATAAGGAGAATAACTTACAGGACTGTATCCTATCCGCCTTCCTTCCAGTACATTACCGGCAGAATCTGTAACAGTTACGGGAGCTTTATCCCAAACAAGCTCCTCTGTTACCCAGGTATTCAGTGCAGGAATAATTTCGTAATCGCCCTGATTTAATGGGTAAATTCCTGTTATCAGTTCTCCGTTTTCCAAACGTGGTATTGCCAAAAGACCACGATCTTCTGCCATTTGCGAGTAATATTGTTCAATGGATTCTTCGGCAGCTTTACTCAAGGTAAAAGACAGCGGAATATCATCACAGTAAAATTCTAAAAATAAGGATTCTGTTTCCTTTTCCGGCATGGTAAGACCGGTTGTGACAATAGTACATTCCACAGCAGCCTCACTGAGGGCAACGTAGGATGACTGCGCAGACATAGTCAGATTGGTTCCTGCATATTCCAGCATAATCTCGTCTGTCGCAAGAGTGAAGGAATTAACTGTGTCGGAGCCTTTCAGTGCGAACAGGAGTCTTAGCTGCAGTTCCCCATCCATCAGAAAGGCATCATCTACAATAACATGAAAACGGTCGTTTTCTCCGGATACAGTTTCCGTCAGGGTATAAATATTCGTTTCTTCGCTGAGGTTGATACCGTATCCCGGTACCACGCCAAAATAACGAAGTACATAGTAAGCACATGCAGTAAGCAATGTAACAAAGATAATGATAAGCAGCAGTAAGAGAGATTTGCGCATTTTTAAAATACTTCTCTGATGACGCTTTTTTATAGTCTCATAGGGAAGGTGTAACGCCTCTGCAATTTCTTTCACTGTCATGTTCTCGTAATATTTCATCTGCATCAGCTGGAGCTCATCTGCAGATAAGATTTCCATCGCCTTTTCCAGTACAACTTTCCACTCAATCTGATCGATTGGATCGGAGTCGTCTGCAAGAATTTCTTCCTTCAGTGGTTCTTTAAACTTCAGCTTCTTATTTTTCTGATATTTGGATATAGCTCTGTTTCTGGCAATCGCGCTTAAATAAGCAGAGAGGGAGCCTTTTGAAGCATCAAACCTTTCTCTTTGAAAATAAAATTCTGCAAAGGTGTCATTGACGCATTCTCTTATGTCTTCCACATAATTCAGGTGTCCGGAGACGATACTCCAGACAAGTCCCGTATATTGTTCAATTAACTCTTCCATAGCCTGATCAGGATGAGTTTGCAGCAAAGTGATCAGTTCCTGCTCGGATCTATTCATGGCTGTATTTCCTTTATCTTGTGTATTTTAATCGGATATTAATGAAATTATATCATGGATGTACAGTGAAGCGCAATTCTTCAAATTAACCCAATAATTACAAGAGACCGGACAAAAATTACATTTAAGCCATAAGGCTTAATTTATGCCGTATAATAAATACGTTTATACAGAAAATCTGTGGTCTGATCTGTAATAAAAAAGTATTTTATATGTCCCCCGGATCGGATATCTGAAGAATATAAAAGGGAGAGCATTTTATCAGAGGCCGGAGGGATAAAGGGGTTATGAAAATCGTTATTTGCGAAAGCAATATCGTGGAACAGGAAGAGATAAGAAAATTTCTCATCAGGATTCTTTTTGAAGAAGATATCGATATTCGCTGTTTTGAGACCGGAGAAGATTTGCTGAAGGCAGCAGAAGAACAGGATTTTTATGCAGATATTGTTTTTATGGGAATCAAATTGCCCGGAATGGACGGGATTCAGACTGCGCGGCTGCTTCGAAGGAAAAAAGAGCAGACAGCGGTGGTATTCCTTACCGCATATAGCGAGTATGTATTTCAGGGGTATGAGGTACATGCTTATGATTACCTGTTAAAACCGGCATCGGAAGGAAAACTGAAGAAAGTGATTTTGCGTTTTCTGGAAGAAAAGGAAAGCGAGGAGAAAAAGTATCTGGTCGTCAACAAGCGTTCCGGGAGAAAGAAAATTGTGTTGGAAAATGTAGTTTATTTTTCCAGTGATAAAAGAAAAATGATGGCTGTTATGGAGGAACCATACGGGACGGTTGAGTTCTATATGACTATGAGGGAGCTTGACGGATATCTGGCAGGGGAACCATTTCTTCGCTGTCATCAGAGTTTTCTGATCAATATGCAGAAAATAACCGGCTGGGACAGTACCAGAATTATAACGGAAGGAGGAAATGCAATCCCGATCAGCAAAAAGTACCGGAATCAGGTAGGTAATATATTGAACAGCGGGATAGATGTAAGAAGAGAACTGAAAAAGATATAAATAATAAGGCATAAACAATAAAGAAAGGATGCAAATAAGGAGCAGTATGAAAAAATTATTAGCAGGAAGTATTATCATGTCATGTATGCTGTTGCTTGCCGGATGCGGAAGTACTGGAAACAGCGAAGGCGGATCAAAGGCTGGTTTTAATCAGAAAGAAAATGCAGATCAGGAGAAAGTCAGTCAGGAGAATACAAGCGAGGCACAGGAAGTTATATTGAACGGTGGATTCGGTAATGTGGGGAATAATCCGAACAATTTGTGGCAGTCAGGCAATAACGGCTGGGCACTGGCATTTGATGAGACGTATATCTACTATTCACTATATGATGAGAACGTGGGATTATATCGTGTGAAATATGACGGGAGTGAAAATACGGAAATTGCTGATGGAAATTTTACCAGTCTGAATGTTTATGATGGCTATATTTACGGTGTATCGCAGGCAGGTGACAGTGGTCCGGCTATCTGGAGGATTCGTACAGATAATTTTGAAATGGAACAACTGACCGTGGATAAGCCGGTGTACACATTATTGGTTTTTGATGACATGGTGTTCTATTGTACACATGATACAGATACCAATAAACAGGACATACATGCTTTGGATCTGATTTCCATGAACGATGTCGTATTGGAAGAAAACTATACACAGAATAGAATCGCTTTTACTACAGATGGTTCTTATGCATATGCTTATATTGTACAGAATTCGGATAACGGGGCAATTGGTATTTACCGCGTGTTACCGTCAGAAGTCAGGGAAAGCAGTGAGCCGCAATATAAATTTAGTAAAGTGGCAGGAGGTATGAATCTGGGATATTTCAGTGCCGTTTCCTTTACTCCGGATGGTATCAGAAGTATATCAAGTTCGAAAGATGCGTTAAAAGTTTTTTTATATGAGAATATTGACATAGAGAATTTAAACTGGAAATCAGAAGATTCTCTGCGGATTGAATGCGATCGTGATGCTTTGTTCAATGGGAAAGCGAGCGCGGTCATGGCGCAGACACCGCGTTACTATCTGGGAAATAATATTGTGGCGCTGGTAACCGGGGCTACCGCACATACTACATATATAGCATTGCAGGATTATACTAAGGGTGAGATTTATTATTTCAAAGACTGCAATCTGTCAGATGGCCAATTCATAGGTTTTATTGAAAAAGATACAGGCTGTTATGGCATGCGCGACGATGTGCTTTATCTGATTGACGGTGTGAGTGAAAATGATACTTCTTATGAACTGGTGACGATTACAGCGGACGGGAACATGACAAGAACAGCAGTACAATAAGATTTAGGAGGAAAAGATATGTTTGCAATTGCACTTATTTTAACGATAGTAGGATTTGTATATGGTGCTTATGCCAATCCGTATTGGAAGGAAATTGAAGGGTCTGAAAAATATGCGAACGGCTTTGTACGGGCTTTGATTGGAATCCCGGCGTGGATTACGGTGATCGGAATGTTTATGAAAGTGACAAGTGTGGTGATAACAGCCCTCCTGATAACGGCAGCACTATTGAGTATCCCTTTTTTACGTATGCGAAAAGATGGTATTCCTGATGTGAAATACACGCTTCTCCTTCTTTTTGCTTCTATGGGAGCGTATGCCAGAATTATCCTGGCATGGACAATCATGGGCATTCCGGTAAATATCTATGCAAAGAGAGTAGCAGAAGTCGGCTCCCAGAACGCCGCTATGGAAGTAATGGGACGATTAGGAGCAGAGGCAGAACGCAGAGAAAAATCACCGAAGAGAGAAGAGGCCTTTGATTTTGGAAGCTTTACTGCTCCGGAAGAACCTGTCCGGAAAGAAAAAGTGGAAGTATGGCGCATGAACGGAATGGTGAGGGAAAATCTCAAAGTCAACAGCGATAATACCATGTATTATGATCCGGATGATGGCGAGTGGAAAAAGATTAAAAAGTAGAATAACGTTGGTAAAATATAGGGAAAAGTCTCCGGCTTCCGTGTGAAGTCAGAGACTTTTCTTGAATTTATATATTCATAAAATCACGGTTCGTATTTACCCCAGAAAATCAAACTGTGACATATACAGGTTATAATAAGCTCCCTTCTGAGCTAACAGCTCCTCATGAGTACCTTTTTCCAGAATACCGCCCTGATCCACATACATGATGCAGTCTGCATTCTTGATAGTGGAAAGTCTGTGCGCGATGATAAAGGAGGTCCTGCCTTCCAACAGCTTGCTAAGGCCCCGCTGCAGCAGAATCTCAGTCTCTGTATCGATGCTGGAGGTAGCTTCGTCCAGAATCAGGATCTTCGGGTCGGCAAGCAGCGCCCTGGCGAAGGAAATCAGCTGTCTCTGGCCGGCAGAGAGGCGGCTTCCGCGTTCATTTACTTCTGTGTAGTAACCGTTTTCCATGCTCATGATAAAGTCGTGGGCACAGACTGTCTTAGCAGCTTCCATGACCTGCTCATCGGTAGCTTCCCTGTTACCGTACCGGATGTTATCCATAATGGTGCCGGCGAAGATGAAGCTGTCCTGCATCATGACGCCCATCTGGGTTCGCAGGGAACGAATGGTTACCGTGGAAATGTCCACACTGTCTATCAGTACTGCTCCGGAATCTACATTGTAGAAACGGCTGACCAGGTTGACGATGGTAGATTTACCGGCACCGGTAGGTCCCACAATGGCATAAGTTTCTCCCTGATTTACCTTGAAATTGATATGGTCCAGGATGCGATGGCCCGGCTCATAGCTGAAGCACACATCCTTGAATTCCACATCTCCGTGGATGGAAGGCATCACACCGGCATCAGGAGCATCTTTAACTTTGACGGGTTCATCAATGGTCTCGAAGATACGCTCCAGGTAGGAGATGGCAGTTAACAGAGAGTTATAAAAAGCTGCCAGCGTATTAATAGGGGACCAGAAGCGGTTGATGTACGCGGTAAAAGCAACCAGTACACCAACAGTAAGAGGATCCTCAGGCGCCAGAATGAACTTAACTCCCAGAATATAGACAAACGAGGTCGAAATGGCGGATATCATGTCTACACTGGGGCCCAGGGTAAAGTTGAATTTCACGGCATGCATCCAGGCTTTTCGGTAATTGCCGCTTAAATTGTTGAAGATACCTGTATTTTCCTGCTCACGCACGAAGGACTGTGTGACGCGGATACCGTTGATGCTTTCAGCAATGTATGCATTTAAGTTGGACTGCTTGTTGGACTGAATCTGCCATGCTCTGCGCTGCTTCTTTTTTATGAATACGATAACGACTGCCAGAAGAGGCAGGCCGCACAGACATATCAGTGTCAGTCTGGCATCACAGAAGAACATGAACAGGATGATGAAGATAAGGTTGCACAGTTCTGTGATGGTGTTGACGATACCGTTGCTAAGCAGGTCGCTTAAGCTGTTGACATAGTTGACTACGCGCACCTGTATCTTGCCGTGAGGTCTGTCATCGTAGTAGGAAAAAGGCAGTTCCTGCAAGTGACAGAAGATATCGGAGCGGATGGCATGGATGATGCTTTGCCCGATTGCAGTCATGGTCTTGGTCTTCTGACGCATACTCAGGGCGGAGTAAGCAGCAATTAACAGCGTCAGGACACAGGCGAACAGGATCTTTTTCATATTTTTCTCAGGAATATAGTAGTCCATGATCTGCTGGAATAAGAGCGGTACCGTCATGGTCAAGGCACTTGCACTGAGCATCAGGAAAATGACACCTGCCATTTTTGTCTTATAAGGAGAAATATACCCTGCAAGTCTTTTCAGCTGATTGATATCAAAGCTGTCCTCTAAGACTTCGTCCATATCGTATCGATTTCTTGCCATGATTATCGGCCTCCTTTCTGGGAGTTGTTATGACCGTCAGCGGTCGCTTTACGATCTTTTAAGAGATCATAAGGAATTTCACCATACTGGTTGCGGAACGTTTCTGCGTAGTAGCCGTTTTGGGCAAGCAGGGAATCGTGGGTACCCTGCTCGATGATGCGGCCGTGGTCCATTACCAGAATCAAGTCGGAATCTTTGATAGAAGAGATCCTGTAGGCGATAATGAATACGGTGCAGTCTTTTTCGGTCTGAATGTTTTTCAGCTGTTTCTGAATGTAGCTCTCGGTTTCCATATCTACGGCAGAGGTGGTATCGTCCAGAATCAGAATAGCAGGATCCTTTAACAGAGCTCTTGCCAGGGAAATACGCTGTTTCTGACCACCGGAAAGTCCGACACCGCGTTCCCCTACGATGGTATCATAGCCCTCCGGCATATTCTGGATAAAGTGGTTGGCATCGGCCATGATGGCGGCGTGCTTGACCTCTTCGAAGGAACAGTTTGGCCGGCCATAGGCAATATTGCCTTCAATCGTATCGGAGAACAGGAACACATCCTGCATGGCCATACCGATGTTGTCACGCAGATTATACAGATCGTGCTTACGCACGTTGACACCATCTACCAGAACTTCACCGGCAGTAGTATCGTAGAAGCGGCACAGCAGGTTCATCATCGTGGATTTACCGGAGCCGGTAGAACCGATAATACCGATAGTCTGTCCTGCATGGACTTTGAAATTGATATCCATGACAATATCTTCATCATCGGCCCGGTAACATACATTGCGAAATTCCACTTCGCCTTTGATTTTCTCGTGGATACCGCCGGTTCTGGGGGTATGAACTTTGGGTTCCTCTTTGTAAGTGTTATAAATCTTTTCAATTGAGGTGTAGAAGTTCTGGATATCGTTGACACGCCAGCCCGCCATTCGCAGCGGGGTGTTGAGCATCCACAGATAACCGTTGACTTTGACCAGATCTCCCATGGTGATTTGGCCCTGAATGACCATATAGCTGCCGTAGGACATCAGGATAATGGTAAGGGCATAGGACAGGATCTCAAATCTTGGTACATATTTCATCCAAACATGGGATGCCTTGATCTGGGAATCGCGGAATTTATCGTTTTCCTTATTAAATTTTTCAATTTCATAATCTTCTTTGGCAAATGCCTTGACTACCCGGTTGCCGCTGACATTTTCCTGGACGAAAGCGTTCAGGGAAGAGAAGCAGTTGCGGTTTCTCTGGAATGCGGGACGTATCTCTTTGGACTGTTTGTAGGTATTCAGTGCAGTTAACGGCAGCACAAGAAGCATCAAAAGTGCCAGTTTGGCATTGACTGAGAAGATCATCAAAAGTGCAAACATGAACTGCAGTATGTACTGATACACTACATAGATGACAAAGGAAACAAAATGTCTTACGGCCTCCATATCACCGGTCTGTCGGCTCATCAGATCACCGGTGCGCTTCTTATTATAGAAGGCAAAATCTTCATTCAGGAGCTTACGATACACTTTGTCACGCATATTGTACAATACTCCTTGAGAGGCAGTCTCGAAGACTACCTGATACAGGAAACGCAGGATTCCTGTAACAAGGGTTACGCCTAAAAGACCGGCGATCAGTACCGGCAGCAGGTCGTAATTTCCTGCCTGGATGACTTCATCCACAATGACTCCTGATATGTAAGGATTGACGATTGACAATGCTGCAATGGCTGTCGTCATCACCAGTCCAAGACATATCAGACCGCGGTACTTTTTCAGGAACGAGTAGAACCATTTCATAGGTGTCATAATGATTTCCTCCCTTAGTAGAAAGATTGGTATCTGCCTAAAATGTACTTTTTTATGAGCAAAAAAGAAATGGAATATCTTGCACCTTTGATGTGTTTTGTTGTACAATAAAGAACAAGTCGCTTTGAACAGATAACGTGCAAAGAGAGGTACTGAAGATGTGCGACAATGAAAGTATTTTTGAGGAAGAGCTGAATCCCAAATTCCTTTTTACCTGGAAGGGACTCAGAGAGAAACAGGATTCTTATCATAGTCACGAGTATCTTGAGGTGGCATTTGTTTTTTCAGGCTGCGGAAAATATCGCCTGGATGGGCATATTTATGATGTGTCGGAGGGGGATCTGATCATCATGAATCCCGGTGTGAAGCATCAGGTGCTTGTGATTGAGGGAAATGAGACACCGACCACGGATTTCTTCGTGGCAGTAACAGATTTTCAGTTAAAAGACCTGCCCCCAAATTCCCTGCCGTTGCCGGAAGGACAGCCGGTGCTGCATACCTCAGGTGATCTGCGACAGAAGGTACTGCGCATCTGTTCCGCCATGGATGCTGAAAATGCCGTGTATAAGCAGGGGCGCTATTATATGCTGAAAGCTTACATGATCCAGCTGCTTCTTTTGATCATCAGAGAGCAGTATGAACCTGTGGAGCGCACCGGCGGCTGTGCTTTTGAATCAGTGAACAGAAAATATGTGGTAGAACAGATTCTCAATTATTTTGAGGACCACTACAACGAAAAGATTTCGCTGGATCGGATTGCGGAAAATATGTACCTGAGTTCTTTTTATGTCTCAAAGATCTTTAAAAAAGAGACAGGCGACACCCCCATTCGCCACCTGATCAATATCCGCCTGGAGAAAGCGTATGAGCTTTTGGAGAACGGCTGGACCGGCAGTATCCAGGAAGCTGCTGCTTCTGTAGGATATGACGACGCTTATCACTTTAGTAAGCTGTTCAAAAAGCGCTTCGGTGTTTCGCCTTCCCAGGTGAAACGTGCCCGTTAAGATAAAAGTTTGACATTTTTTTGTCGAGATGTTTTTTTTCAAGTACTTGTGGGAAAAGTATTTTCAAGGATTGGAGAATTTGTTACAATCGTTTTCAATGAAAATCAGAGATATTAAGAACAAAGTACTTGGAGGGCCTAATGAGATATTATTTTGAATCAAAAGTTGAGAAGAAAGCAAAGGGTTATATGATCCAGATTCCGTTTAATGTATGGGAAGTCTGCAAGCAGCGTGATGTGATCAAGGCAGATGTGGTTCTGGATAATAAGGTAATTGAATGCGAGCTGCTGCCTCTCGAAAAGGGTAACTACGAGATTCATATAGATGATGAAGATGCAGTGTCTGTAGAGCTTAACGTGCCTCACAAGGTGCTGCTTCATGTGACAGGCTCTCTGATTAAGATGGATCAGGACAGTCCATACAGCTTAGAGAATCCTATCCGTAAGATTGACAGTATGGATGTCATACTGCAGAAGCAGGACGGTCTGTGCGGACAGGCCTGTGTGGCTATGTTGGCCGGCATCACCATTGCAGAGGTAAGCGCGGCAATGGACTGCAGAGAGTGGCAGGCTACCATGGGAAGAATGATTTCTGCACTGAATTATTTCGGTATCGATCACAGCGATATCATTATGTACACAGAGGGAAGAAAGGCAGTGCTGCCTAAGTGTTGTATCATGATGGAGAAGATGGGACGATTCTGTCATTATCTGGTACATTTTGACGGTAAGTTCTATGATCCGAATCTGGGTGTGCTGGAAGAGTACGATATGAGTAAGCTGCTTGGATATCTGGAAATCAAGTGTTGATAGAAGTGTTTTAGAATAAGTAATAAGTGGAGTGAAAAGGGATCATTGCTGTGACAATGTCCCTTTTTACATTTGTGAAGGAATTCTAAAATATCTATTAAATTCCATTTTCTGCGCCGATATAAGAAAACGAGAGAAAAAATGATATAGTAAGAGAAAATGGAAGAAAAAGCAATTTGAATAACCGTGTATGCGGTTGCAAAGAAGCCCATATGAAATTAATATATGTCTTAGCAATTAGCACTCGACACAAAAGAGTGCTAACAACAAAAGAAAGCACTATTATGTATATTATATAAGGAGGCATCAATCATGAAATTAGTACCTTTAGGTGACAGAGTGGTATTAAAGCAGTTAGTAGCAGAAGAGACAACCAAATCCGGTATCGTTCTTCCCGGACAGAACAAGGAGAAGCCCCAGCAGGCTGAAGTCCTGGCTGTTGGCCCCGGCGGAGTAGTAGACGGCAAGGAAGTTAAGATGGAAGTTAAGGTTGGCGACAACGTAATCTATTCCAAATACTCAGGAACAGAAGTAAAGCTTGATGATGAAGAATATATCATCGTAAAACAGAGCGATATTCTGGCAATCATTCAGTAAATAAAATATTGTAAATTTGGAGGCGTATCATTATGGCAAAAGAGATTAAATACGGCGCAGAAGCCCGTGCAGCATTAGAGTCCGGTGTCAACCAGCTGGCTGATACCGTAAGAGTAACCTTAGGACCGAAAGGAAGAAACGTAGTTCTGGATAAATCCTTCGGTGCTCCCCTGATCACCAATGACGGTGTAACCATTGCAAAAGAAATCGAACTGGCAGATGCATTCGAGAACATGGGCGCACAGCTGGTTAAGGAAGTAGCTACCAAGACCAACGATGTAGCAGGTGACGGTACTACTACAGCAACCGTTCTTGCGCAGGCTATGATCAATGCAGGTATGAAGAACCTGGCAGCAGGCGCTAACCCTATCATTTTAAGAAAAGGTATGAAGAAAGCTACCGACTGTGCAGTAGAAGCTATCGCTAAGATGAGCCAGAAGGTAGACGGCAAGAACCACATTGCAAGAGTAGCTGCTATCTCTGCAGGTGATGAAGAAGTAGGTCAGCTGGTAGCTGATGCTATGGAGAAGGTATCTGGAGACGGTGTCATCACCATCGAAGAGTCCAAGACCATGCAGACCGAGCTGGATCTGGTAGAAGGTATGCAGTTTGACAGAGGATACATCTCTGCTTACATGGCAACCGATATGGATAAGATGGAAGCAGTTCTTGACAATCCTTACATCCTGATCACTGACAAGAAGATTTCCAATATTCAGGAGATCCTGCCTCTGTTAGAGCAGATTGTACAGTGTGGTGCTAAGCTGTTAATCATTGCTGAAGATGTAGAAGGCGAAGCTCTGACCACTCTGATCGTAAACAAACTGCGTGGTACTTTCAACGTAGTAGCTGTTAAGGCTCCCGGCTATGGTGACAGAAGAAAAGCTATGCTGGAAGATATCGCTATCCTGACCGGTGGTACCGTAATCAGCTCCGAGCTTGGATATGAACTGAAAGATACTGATATCAGTATGCTTGGCCGTGCAAAATCTGTTAAGGTTCAGAAAGAGAATACCGTTATCGTTGACGGCGAAGGCGACAAGGCTGCTATCCAGAGCAGAATCGCTCAGATCAAAGGACAGATCGAAGAGACCACTTCTGATTTCGATAGAGAGAAGTTGCAGGAGAGACTTGCTAAAATGGCAGGCGGCGTAGCTGTTATCCGTGTAGGTGCTGCTACCGAGACCGAGATGAAGGAAGCTAAGCTTCGTCTGGAAGATGCTTTGGCAGCTACCAGAGCAGCAGTAGAAGAAGGTATCATCTGTGGTGGTGGTTCCGCATATATCCACGCTTCCAAGGAAGTTGCCAAACTGGCTGAGACTCTGGAAGGTGACGAGAAGACCGGTGCAAGCATCGTTCTGAAGGCTCTGGAAGCTCCTCTGTTCCACATTGCTGCTAACGCAGGTCTGGAAGGAAGCGTTATCATCAACAAGGTAAGAGAGTCTGAAGCAGGTGTAGGCTTCGATGCTCTGAAAGAAGAGTATGTTGACATGGTAAAAGCAGGTATCCTGGATCCTGCAAAGGTTACCAGAAGTGCTCTGCAGAATGCTACCAGCGTAGCAAGCACACTGTTAACTACCGAGTCTGTTGTTGCTAATATCAAGGAAGAGACTCCTGCTATGCCTGCAGGTGCCGGCGGAATGGGCGGTATGATGTAAGGGCTTGCCTAACAGGGATGTCGCTTAGATCAAAGTGAATAAAAGCAGGTTACAAGGTCCGGGACCCTAAAGAGGGAACCGGGCCTTTTGGCTGTCTGGGATTTTAGGCGGCAAAAGATTGTCCTGGGAAAAAGAGCGTGGCGGAATAGGCTGGTTTTCTGGTAGAATGGAGGCATTAAAAGGACTTGCTATTTTAGGGGAGTTTTCTTATAATATTAGAAAAACGAAGTGCAGATAGAAACAAAAAGGGAGGTAAGTTATGAATAGATTTGAATATGTAGTGGTGAGTATTGATGGGGATTATGCTAATTTGCGCAGGACAGATATTGAGTTGGAGGAATTGAAGCTGGTGGCCAGAGCGCTTTTGCCGGCGGAGATAGTGGAAGGGTCTAAGTTGTTGTATGAGTGGATGCAGTATACGATTATGGAATAAGATTGATAGTGGAAAGTGTGAGAAGCGGTTGTATTTGTCTGATGGACAGGTACAATCGTTTTTTTTTGATTTGGTGGCGGTGTTGTTGACTGCTTCGCAGTGTCGTACCTGCAGTGAACTGTGTGTCAGTATGGTAGCAGATCACTATTTCGGATTATATCAGGGAGAAAAAATTTGAATATGCGGGGGAATTACTGAAGCAGACGGATTATAGTGTGCAGACGATAGGGACGATCATCGGATATAACCAGACAGCAAATTTTATTCAGAAGTTTAAAAGATATCATGGGGTGACGCCTGCAGAATACCGGAAGCAAGAAGCAGATGAACAAAAATCCTTACGTGCTGATCTTTAGACCTGATAGGAGTAAAATGAAACAAAAACACATGGATTGGTAAAAAAAGTCCATAGACAGTGGCCAGTATTTCTTTTACTATGAAGTTATTACATGATGAAAAACGGAGGTCACTATGGCTATCAGATTTGAAGAAGAAAAGCGGATTTTTATACTGGAAACAGCAGGCTCCTGCTATCAGATGCAGGCAGACGAGTATGGAGTTTTGTTACACTTATATTATGGAAGACCTGTAAAAGGTACCACGGAGCACCTGATACATCACGAGGATGTGGCTTTTTCAGGGAATCCTTATGACCTGTCTGACTACAGAAAGTATTCACTTGATGTGCTGCCCCAGGAATTTTCCTCCTGCGGAGTAGGAGATTATCGTGAGAAAAGTGTGGAACTTGCATATGCAGACGGAAGCTTTGGGCTGGATCTGCGCTATCAGAGCTATGAAATTCATAAAGGTGCCTACAAGATAGAAGGAATGCCTGCCGCCCACGACGAAGAAGGAAAGAGCGAAACACTCATCATCCATATGAAAGATACGGTAAAAGAAGTGGAAGTGGATCTGTACTATGGTGTATTCCCCAGGCAGGATGTGATTACCAGAACGGCAGTCCTTCGCAATGTGGGGGAAGAAAAAGTCACACTTTACAAGATGATGTCTGCCAACATAGATTTCCAGTATGGAGAGAAGGATCTCATTTACCTTCCCGGAAAGTGGGGCATGGAACGTAAGGTGGAGCGTACGTATGTGAATCATGCAGCCATTCATCTGGACAGCAGAAGAGGGACTTCCAGCCACCATATGAATCCTTCCGTAATCCTGTGTGATCCACTTGCAGGAGAAGATGCAGGGGAGTGCTATAGCTTCCAGCTGGTATACAGCGGCGGTTTCCAGATCAGCGTGCAGAAGGATCAGAGAGGAACCATCAGACTTTGCGGCGGTATCCAGCCGGATCAGTTTGTTTGGCAGTTGAATGCAGGTGAGTCCTTTATCGCGCCTCAGGCAGTTCTTTGCTACAGCAGTGACGGTCTCGGAAGCCTGTCCAGAAAGCTGCACCGCTTTGTGAACAAGCACATCTGTCGTGGCATTTATATGAAGAAAAAACGCCCGATTCTCATCAACAACTGGGAAGCTACTTATTTTGATTTTAACCTGGAAAAGCTTACCGGAATCGCAGCTTCTGCTGCAGAGCTGGGCATTGAAATGATGGTTTTGGATGATGGCTGGTTCGGTAAGAGAAATAACGATAAGTGCGGCCTGGGTGACTGGTTCGTCAATGAGGAAAAGCTGGGCGGCAGCATGGGTGCGTTGGCTGAAAAAATCAATCAGATGGGAATGAAATTCGGTCTGTGGTTCGAGCCTGAGATGATCAGTGAAGATTCCGACCTGTACCGCGCACATCCTGACTGGGCTCTTACCCAGCCCGGCAGAAAGCCTAACCTTGGACGTTCCCAGATGGTGCTTGATATGGGCAGGCAGGAGGTAAGAGATTATCTCTTTGAACAGATTTCTTCTATATTAAAAAGTGCCAACATTTCCTATGTGAAGTGGGATATGAACCGCAGCATCAGTGATGCTTACAGCGCTGCTTTGCCGGTCGACAGACAGGGAGAGGTGTACCATCGTTTCGTATTGGGAACTTATGACTTAATGGAAAGAATCACAAGTGCTTTCCCGGAAATCATGATCGAAGGCTGCAGTGGTGGCGGCGGAAGATATGATTTGGGTATTATGTACTATTCTCCGCAGATTTGGTGCAGTGACAATACCGATGCCATCAACAGAACTTCCATACAGTATGGCAGCAGCCTGTTTTATCCTATTTCGACCGTGGGAAGCCATGTGTCCGTCTGCCCCAACCATCAGACACGCAGAGTGGTACCTTTCCACACCAGAGCAGTCGTAGCAATGGCAGGAAGCTTCGGTTATGAGATGGACCTGCAGAAGCTTTCTGAAGAAGAAAAGGAGCAGGTAAGAGAACAGGTAAGACTTTATCACAAGTATTACGACTTAGTACATGAAGGAGATTATTACCGCCTGACTGCACCGGGAAAAGCTTCGTTCATGGCATGGGAGATTGTAAGTGAGGATAAGAAGGAAGCACTGGTCAGCGTGGTAATTACCGAGATCGAAGGGAATCGCTGCCCCAGATGGATTCAGATCAAAGGCCTGGATCCGGAAATGCAGTATGAACTGGAGGATGGTTCCGTACATTATGGCAGTGATCTGATGTATGCAGGATTGCCGGTAGCACCTGCACTGAAAGAATATGAAGCTTGTCAGATTTATCTGAAAGCATTAATTTAACCGAATCAAGTAAATCCCCCTACCCACCACTTCAAGCGCATGAAGCGCTAAGCGGTGGGAGGGGGACTTACTTGTGTCAGGTGGAGCTCCCCAACGTGTGGTAATCCGATGGGGAGTCTATAATGTCAAAAAATAATTAATATAGTGCAAAAAATTGTAATAAATTCAAAAAATGGTGACTTGATATTTCATATAAGCAGCGTTAAAATAGAACAGGTTTTAAACAATTTGGTGGGTTCGTAACAGTTCGTTTGAACGGTTGCATGATTTCGGAGAGGAAAAGAAAATGAAGAACAAAAGAGTTGACACACTTGTTTCGTACCTGATCATAACAGCAGGATCGATCATCATGGCAGCGGGGATTTATTTTTTCAAGTTCCCCAATAATTTCTCCACAGGCGGAGTCAGTGCCATGTCCATGATTCTGGCAGCAGTTGCACCGGTGCTTACCGCGGCAGAGTACATGATGATCATCAACATACTTTTGCTTGTTGTAGGGCTTCTTGTATTCGGTAAAGGCTTTGCATTTAAAACGATATACAGCAGCATGCTGATGTCTATATGCACAAGGTTATTTGAAGTAGTGATTCCTTTAGAGCATGCGCTGACGAATCAGAAACTGCTGGAACTGGTTTTTGCAATCGGTCTGACTGCGGTGGGCAGTGCCCTGATTTTTAACGAGAAGGCAAGTTCAGGCGGAACCGATATTGTGGCAATGATTTTGAAAAAATATACCAATCTCAATATCGGCAGAGCATTATTGTATACAGATATTATTCTGGCTGTAGCCAGCTTCTGGGTATTTGATATTGAAACAGGTATGTTCTCAGTGTTGGGACTGATCATGAAAGCGTTTGTAGTGGATAATGTAATTGATGGCATCAATCTGAGCAAATGTTTCACCATCATTACCGATAAGGATCAGGAAATCTGTGAATTTATCAATAGAGAACTGCACAGAGGTGCTACAGTATCTGTGTGCTCCGGTGCCTTTACCGGCGAGAATCGTAAGATGATCATCACTGTGCTTAACAGAGGACAGGCAGTGCAGCTGAAGCAGTTCATCAAAGAAACAGATAAGCATGCATTTACAGTGATTACCAACTCAAGCGATATCCTGGGTAAGGGATTCAGGACAGTGGTATAAACATAAAAGTTCAGATAAGTCCGTATGCATGTGTATGGACTTGTCTGAACTGTTTGAAAGAGGATGTGTGGCAAGATGGATAAGAAAAGATACATTGCTGAAAAATATATAGAAGAAGCAAAACAGCTGCATAAAGAAAATATGGTTGTAGATGCACATCTGGATCTGGCGGCCGAAATCTTTTACCGTCGGCTTGGCGGTGAAAAAGATATCATCAAAAATCGCTTTTTGGATAACTGGAAATATGCCGGATTAAATCTGATCGTATCTTCAGTTTTTGTGGAATCCCAGTTGTTGCCGTCCATGGGACTTTTAAATACAATGGACCAGATTGCGGCACTTTATGAGGAGATAGATGCTCTGGACGATGAATTGATGATCGTAAAGAGCAAAGAGGATTTACGCAAATTAAAGACTGCGCATAAAATCGGAATTCTGCTTTACATGGAAGGATTGGACTGCATCGGCGATCACGTTTCTTTATTAAGAGCATTGTATGAAATGGGTGTGAGAGGTGCATCTTTGACTTGGAGCCGTCAAAACATGCTTGCCACAGGAAGCGGAGGCTCCAGAGATAAAGAGAACCCCAAAGGAGGGCTTACGAAAGCAGGAAGAGAAGTAATCCGATATATGGAAGACCACCATATGTTTGTGGATGTCAGTCATATCAATGATGACGGTTTTTACGAGATAGCAGAGTGTGCCACCAGGCCATTCATTGCATCCCATTCCAATGCGAGAACGGTTCAGTATGCCCATAGGAATCTGGGGGATGATCAGATGGAGATTTTGAAGAATGCCGGTGGAATTATGGGGCTTAATGCTGCAGGCTGTTTTGTGGGAGTGAAAAATGAGACTGCTACAGAAGAAGACTGCCTGAACGGGCTTTGCAGGCAGGTGGAATATGAAGTGGGCAAAATCGGTTCTGAGCATGTCGGGTTCGGCTTTGATCTTTGCGATTCTTACTATCGGGCGTTGCCGTCTTTTCCGGTGAAGAACTATGTGGAAGAGGATTGCCTGACTTCTTACGCGCAGATGATTGAACTGACTGCGCTGTTATTGCAGAGAGGGATGAGTAAAGATGATGTGGTGAATGTCATCGGAGGGAATTTTTATCGCTACTTCATGGATATTTTGCCTGAGTAAAAAGAGGATACATGACTGGAAATTGGGATTTTTAGCGCATTTTCCATCAGGGTTCTTTCATGAAGAAAATTTAGAAATCAGATAAAGCCTGAATTCATCCAGGGTTATGAGTGCTATACATTCTCGCACATAACCCTGGACTTTTTTACCATGTAGAGGTATAATGTCTATATAGTATAGGTATGC
>JAFTVH010000003.1 GCA_017465845.1 Lachnospiraceae bacterium
GATGTGCCGCCAAAGGCGGCACAATATCCCCCAGTCAGCTTCGCTGACAGCCCCCTTTAGGCAAGGGGGCCTTGGGCGCTCCCGCGCCATTGCTTATTAAAACCGATAACCTAAACTACAATTTGAACTCCACAAAAATACCGAAAGCCTATGAAATACATCGAAAAACATCCATTTCTCATGATCGTCATCGGCATCATCGGCATTTCCCTGTCGTCGATCTTTGTCAAATATTCCGCTGCCCCCTCTGCCGTCACCGCCGCTTGGCGGCTGCTTTGGACGGTTGTCTTCATGACCCCGGTGGTTTTCGGAAAAGCCGCCATCCGGGAAGAGCTGCGGCAGATCCCGCCGAAGCTGGCGCTGCTCAGCGCCCTCAGCGGTCTGTTTCTCGCCATCCATTTCGTGCTGTGGTTTGAGTCCCTGGCGCACACCACCGTGGCAAGCTCCACCACCATCGTCTGCACCGAGGTGATCTGGGTGGCGCTGGGCTTCTGCCTGTTTCTCAAGGGACGGCTGCCCTGGCAGGCTGTGGCAGCCATCGCCGTGACACTGGCGGGCAGCATCCTCATCGCCTGGTCGGACACCGGGGCGGGCGGGCTGTACGGGGACATTCTGGCGCTGCTGGCGGCCGTGGCTGTGGCGGTGTACACCCTCATGGGGCGGATCGTCCGGGCGCACGTCTCCACCACGGTCTACACCTACATGGTCTACACCGCCTGCGCCGCCGTCCTGGTGATCACCTGCCTCATCCAGGGGCAGGGGCTGCTGGAATACGGCTTCAGCGCCGCCATCGTGGGCGCGCTGCTGGCGGTATTCTCCACCCTTCTGGGGCACAGCATCTTCTCCTGGTGCCTGAAATTCTTCTCCCCCGCCTTTGTCTCCGCCTCCAAGCTCTGCGAGCCGGTGGTGGCAGCCATCCTGGCGGCGTTCCTCTTCGGAGAGATCCCCGGCGCCGTGCAATTCCTGGGCGGCGCCCTGATCCTGGGCGGCGTAGCCACCTATTCCCGGATCGAAGCGAAGCGCAAATTGTAGTTTGTCATTCAGCTGTGGTATACCCTCGTAGGGGTCGATGCCCACATCGACCCTGTGAAAAATCCGACCTCGATGGGCGGATTTTTCACAATAACGCCGTTCGAAAGCATGAAATTCACCCCATCGAGGTGTGAATTTCATGAGGGGCGATGTAGGCATCGCCCCCTACTAAAGCGTTTGTAAACAAAACGACAAACTACAATTTGAAATTCCAAACCACATAAAAAAGGCACCCTCAGGTGGCTATCAATAAGACAGTATGAAAGATTACTGACATAGGGTAGCTGCCGTACAGGGTGCGACAAGAAAAATTGGCGATACTTGGTTTTCACAACCAGGTATCGCCTTTTTCTGTTTATCCACACTATTTACCTTTGATTGGAGGTCTTATCATGGCTGAGAAATTAACCTATACCCGCTGCGGAGATTACTACATTCCCGACGTCAAACTTTCCTATACCGAACCTATTGAATGGAACCGCTTTTCCCGTATGGCTCGTACTTATCTCAAAGAACACCGCCCTATTCTGTATAATGACCTGATTCTGACCGAGCAGTTGTTCCCGTATCTGAAAGAAATCGGAGAAACCGCTGCCCGTCGCACGGAACAGCTTGAAGCTGATTTGCTGAATGCAAATCCAGCACCGGATAAGGCTACACAGCAGATGGCATGGGTACAGCACATGAATATGCTGAGGGCGCAGGCAGAAGAAATTGTACTGAATGAACTGATCTATACCTAACTTTGTCCCAAGTAGGGACAATACTCTAACTGTGGGACTTCGCCGAATCTTTCGGCGAAGTCTTTTTCGACAAGTTAGTTGGAAAGAGTTCTGATAATTACCGTTTCTTTCGTTTGCCTTTACCATGGGACTGATATGGTGCCTTACCTCTTTGACTGTATGGACTTTTCATGTGGGCGGATTTTTTCAATATGTTGATTTGGGTCACAAGCTCCTCTTGTGTCAGCGCATCATAATCAATTCCAAGGGAAGCAAGAAATACACGGACTTTCTTTTCTTCTTCGCTACCTTCGTAGCTCATGGCAGTCTCTAACTGCTTCTGTGCTTCCATGGCGGGAGTTTCAGCGTCGGCAGTCAAAGCATCTTTTCTGTGAGCGTCACGAATATCACGCATAATGCCATCAATGTCTTGATGCACCACATGGCTGAAATAATCATCCTCGCTGATCTGCGCCAGTTCCAAGGTGCGAACATACAGATCGTTTTCACCGGGATTATATTTTTCAATCACCTGCTGCCGGGTGGCATTCAGAACAGTGTTCATATCATTGATCCGCATATCTGCGATCCGATCAACGAAGATTTCAATATCCACCATCATGCGCTGGAAATCATTGTGCAGCGCCATTTCGCACAGTAGACGGGTATTTAGCTTCCCTCTCTTTAACAGCGTAATCATATCATCACTCAAATGCAGATCGTGAAGGTCTGTGTTTGGGTGATTTTTTGTTTCAGTCATGCCCATCAGATAATCTGTAGATACGCCGTAGTATTTTGCCAGCGTGACAATGCTGAAGGGGCTGATGTCCTTGAAATCGTCGGCTTCATATTTTCCAAGGGCGGATTTTGAGATTCCCGTTTCTTCTGCAAGCTGCTCCAAGGTCAAGTGCCGTTCCACACGCAGATCCTTTAATTTCTCCTGAATTGTCAGTTTTGGATTCATAGGAAAGCCCCTTTCACTGTTTTTTCTTATTATATCACACTTGTCTATAAGCGTGGAAATATTTGATTTTCACTCCGATTTCCTACCTTTTCGATATACGGGAATGGTCATGTTTTTTCGCTAAACTGTATGTGTCACGAGACATTGCAGCTTGAAAACTACATGACCGACCGAAATAGATATGTCCCCCGGCGAAGTATCCGCCATGACTGCGAAAGCATGAGCGTACCAACGGGGACAAAACGCCCGGGGCAAGATTCCCGGGCAGGAACGAGTTTCGAGTAGAACGGCGAAAAAAGAGGCCAAAAATCACCGCTGATTTCAAACCATGTGGGATCAGCGAATAGTATGCTATTTTTATGCTGCTATCCATACGGAATAGCAATGCACCGAATAGTGAACAATATTCACCATTCCGTGTGACTACTCAGCGAATAGCGTAAAGTCATGCAGAACGGTGAAATCAATAGGCTACCACTACGAACAGGGTATCGTGGGTGGCAAATTCAAACGACAATCTAAAAACTGAAAATCACACTCTTAGGTGAACTGTGTTTTCGACGCAAATAATAAAGTTTGCCCGAGGGCAAATGGGAAAAGGAGAATATTTTATGGATACAAGAAATGAAATTAAATCTTATATTGTCCGGGAAGGGATGACCATGAGTGAGGTTGTGGAACGCCTTGCGGATGACTACGGCTGGAGCAGCAGTGTTCCTAATCTGTCGGGCAAGCTGCGCCGGGATTCTTTGCGATACCGGGAAGCAGTGGAACTGGCTGATGTGCTGGGCTATGAGCTTGTTTGGCAGAAGCGCCAGGAGGTGAGATAACATCGCTGGAACAATTTATGGGTACATTCGTGTCAGCAGTAAGGATCAAAATGAGGATCGCCAGCTAATTGCACTGCACGAATTGTCTATCCCGGATAAAAATATCTATATGGACAAGCAATCGGGCAAGGACTTCAACCGTCCACAGTACAAGAAGTTGCTGAAAAAACTCAAATCTGGTGATTTAGTATATGTTTTGAGCATAGATCGCCTGGGCCGAAATTATGAGGAGATACAGAAGCAGTGGCGTATTCTTACCAAAGAAATTGGCGTTGATATTTGTGTAATAGATATGCCATTGCTGGATACTCGGAATGGAAAAGATTTGATGGGAACGTTCATTGCAGACCTTGTTCTGCAAATCTTATCCTTTGTTGCGCAGAGCGAGCGTGAAAACATCAAAAAGCGGCAATCCGAAGGGATTGCCGCTGCGAAAGCAAAGGGAGTAAAATTTGGTCGGCCCGAAAAGGAGGTGCCAGATAACTTCGGTAAAATCGTAAAAGCCTGGGAACAAAAAAGGCTTCCTTTTCAGGAAGTCTTGAAACAGTGCAATATGAGCGAAGCAACATTTTATCGGCGATTGCGTGAATACAGGCTATTGCATAGCGAAAAAGAGGAATAAAACTAACTTCTTACTATCAAAAGGTGTACTTTTTGATAGTTTCAATTTCTATAAAAAGAATACCATACTTACTTCGAAATTTCAAGTGGTCATACGGAACGTTCTTTAAATTTTGTTGAAATCACCACATCAAATCCAGTTAACAAATGATCCCCAATTAAGATGATTTATTGTACTTGATATTGTCAAAAAGTACACATTTTGACAATTCTTGTTTGATGGGTTAGAAGGTATCATATGCCTTTTTAGATAACCTGAATCTTTTGGGAGGGAGGTTAACACCATGAAGAAAATGTCCACTAACGAGATGAGCATGCTGAACGGCGGCAAATCCAAGAAGTGTGGTGGTTGCGGCAAGACCTATAAGACTTGGCTGACCTATAACTACCATGTGTTCTTCAAGGGCGCGTTCGCAGACTGCCTTGCTTATGTGATTACTCATAGCTGGTAATTGGCAGTAAATTGGCAGGTAAAGGCCCGTTGCTTCGTCAACGGGCCTTTATTTATACTGAAAGGTGATAAACAATGGGTAAATATCCATTCGTGAAACAGCATGACGAAAAGGACTGTGGTGCTGCAACTGTTGCAATGTTATGTCAGTATTGGGGATTAAAACTCCCCCTGGCAGATGTAAGAACTCAAGTCAGAACAGATATTAACGGCACAACCATGTACGGACTGGTTGAGGGCCTCACAAATTATGGCTTCGTAGCTGATGGAGCAAGTGGAACCGTAGACGATCTGATCAACGCAGTAAATAATAAAGAGATTGCGGTTCCTTTTATCGCAAGAATCATCAAAGATAATATTTTAGAGCATTTTGTTGTAGTGTATAAGCTGGACAAATGCTCTGTGACAATTGGTGATCCAGCAATAGGCATTATGAAGCTAAAGCTAAATACCTTCGCTTCTTTGTGGACGGGCCATGTTGTCCATGCGAAGATCGGTGATAACTTTGCGCCCGCTGATTATACCAAAGGAAAGCTATCCAAGTATCTGCATTTAGTTTTCAAACAGAAGAAAATTCTTGTTCTGTCGCTTGTGATGTCTTTGGTTATTTCGATTATAACGGTTGCTGGCTCTATGGCGTTTTACACTGTTGTTGAAGTGCTTTCTGATACAGGCAACAGTGAGCATGTCCATGAGGAAGTTAATGAAGATGCTGAAGAAGTAGATAAGGAAAACTTCATAGCAGTTTGGGAAACTGATCTTATAGAATGGCTCGAACAGCAACCGGTTGTGCAGGCCCTGGACGAACTGATTATGAATATCGATCTTGTATTCTTCGTAATAATTGCGATGTATCTCTTCCGCCTTTTCATCAATATTTTCCGAGGAAAGATGTTGGCTATATTATCAAAGAACGTGGAATGTAGCATCCTGTTTGAGAGTTATGAGAAATTGCTCAACTTGCCTATGCACTTTTTTGAGTCACGCTCCACAGGCGAGATCATGTCAAGATTCGATGATATAGCCGAAATATGTAATGCGGTTTCGGGCGGTAGCCTGACATTGATTCTCGATACCTTGATGGCATTGCTAACTGGATGCGTTCTGATTTGTTTGAGCAAAAGCTTAACAGCATGGTCCCTGGTTATTATTGCTCTGTATGTGTTTGTAATCCTATTTTTTAAGAAGCCCATAGCACGAATCAGTCAATCTGTAATGGGACAACATGCAATCATTACTTCTCTATTTAAGCAAACGGTTGATGGAATTATTGTTATCAAATCTCACAGTGATAAAAAAGAAAAATGCCACTCCGTGTGCGAAGAATACGAAGAATATACACAGATAAAGGTAAGGGCAAGTATTTTAGAAACGGTTCAGAACAGCATTGTCACATTTGTTGCGGTAAGTGGCTTGATATTGATTCTATGGAAAGGATCGTCAATGTGTGCACAAGGAGTGCTTTCCCTCAGTATCTTAATCACATATTACAATATTTTAAACTATTTCCTGACTTCTGTAACAGACTTAATTTCGCTTCAATCTGACATTCAGACAGCGGTTGTCTCAGCAGAACGACTAAATGATATTCTGGATTGTGCTGGCGAAGGAGGCCAAGAATCTGATATATCATTTATCCCCGGAGATATTGAATTTAATAATGTTGCTTTTAGGTACGGCGGCGGTCCAAGGCTGTTTGATAGCCTTAATTTGCAGATCCGAGCTGGCGAAAAAGTTGCAATCATCGGCGAAAGCGGATGCGGCAAATCTACAATAGCAAAGCTTTTATCCGCTTTTTACACCACAGAATCCGGAGAAATCACCCTTGGACAGATTCCGTTAAGTCGTTATTCGATGGATACTCTAAGGAAACATATTGTATATGTTTCTGGTAACGGTGTTATGTTTGAAGATTCAATCTATAACAACATCGTACTACACAACAAAGCAGTGTCTCTTGACACAGTAAGAAAGATTTGTGCCAGACTACAAATTGATGACTTTATTCAAAGCTTACCTTATGGCTACGATACACTGGTAGATGATAATGGCAGTATTTTTTCAACAGGACAGCGTCAAAGAATAAATATCGCAAGAGCATTGATTCACCAACCTGATATACTGATTCTGGACGAAGCTACTAGCAATTTAGATCCAATTTCAGAGAGGCAGATCAACAATGTCATCAATGAACTTAGAGGAAAAACGACGTGCATCGTAATTGCTCATAAATTAAGCACGATTAAAGATTGTGACCATATTATCCTCTTAGAAAATGGAAAAATCATGTGCGAGGGAACACATGATTGGTTAATGCACAACTCTCCTACATATATGAACTATTGAAATATGTAATTCCTCTGTATTCTTTGAAAGCATTTCATCTTCCTTTAATGGCATCCAGATAATTGCAAACCCCTTAGTTTACTAAGGGCGCACTTCTATACATGGGTCTGCGACCCTGTATTGTACGCTCATCTCCGGCCTAAGAGCCGCCTTGCGGCGGTTGGCCTTCGAAACACCTCGCTGCGGCTCGGCGTGCGAGGCTGACAGCCAGACATCTGAATGTCCGGGCTGTTTTGCGTCACTTCGTTCCGAACAAGGGGCTGCACCCCTTGCGCGCTATGCGGCTATCCTTGCCCACTTGCCAATGGGAAACGATTTTTCAAATCATTCCCCAACGGCAAGTCTGAAAATCCCATATCATTACATAGACCGTCTACTGAAAATGTAGGCGGTCTTTTTATATCCAAAACAAAGGAGGTCACATCATGTATACACCTAACCCGGAGATTGAAAAACTCCGCAGAGAAAAAGAAGCTGCTGAAAAGAAAATCGAGCAGTACCGTCACAAGATCCAGCGTCTTGAAAACCGCAAGAAATATTATGAGGACGGTGAGCGAGCCAAGCGCACCCAC
>JAFTVH010000067.1 GCA_017465845.1 Lachnospiraceae bacterium
CTGGTTTTTGACTATATATAATTGTAAATTTGATTAAACCCTCACGAAGTCCCCTCAAACCAGCCCCTCATAAACGCCCCTCACGAAGAACCCTCACGAAAGACCCTCACGAATGTAGCCCCTCAAAAAGTTTGATTACCCGAAAGATTTAAGAAATTCTGAAGAACTACATTTTTGCTTGAAGAGAACGGTTAGAGATGATATAATGTTACAGAATTGTTAAGCAATAGTAATAATTTTGGAAGGAAAAATGTTATGAAAAAGCTGTTTAATCATAGAAAGAGACCTTATGATGATAAGATTGATTATGATGAATGGAATGACATTGAGCAGTCTGGGGAGGAAGAATACGCTGGGGAGGATGAATACGATTCCGCTGAGGAGTATGATTTTGCAGAGACTGAGAGTGAATATATAGAAGAGGATGCTGAACAGGACGGAGAGTTCTATGCGGAGGACGAGTACCTGGAAAGTGAACCGGAAAGAGAAGAAGCTGGCTATGACGAAGTTGACTACGCCGAAGGTGGCTTCGAATCAGAAGATGAGTATTATGCAGAAGATGCTGAGTACGCAGATGATGCCGAAGGTGATCTCGAGTCAGAAGACGAGTATTATACCGGGGAAATTGAATATACGGATGATATAGAAGGCGACCTTGAATCAGATGATGAATATTATGCAGACGAATATTCTGATGATGAAGAGTACGATGATGAGTATGATGAGGAATACGATGATGAGGATGAAATATTGTCCCTTTTCAGGCATAAGGATTCTCAACCGCGTAAGAAGGCAAGGAGTGGACCTGTCCTGGGCTTCCTGAACATGGGAACGATGGACAAGATCATTACCTGCACCGGTGTCATTGTATTGATTGTGGCTCTCATAACAGGCGGAATTTATGCCAGTTCCAGAATTTTAGACAATCAGATTGAAAGTTTTGTCACTGTTGGGACTCAGCTTGCCGATATTGATCTCCCCGGAAAAGCAGGTCTTCTTGCGGTAGCGGATGCAGAAGCAGCCAGGAAAGCAGCTGCGGATGCCCTGAAAGCTCAGGAAGAAGAACAGAAGAGACTGGAAGAGGAAGCGAAAGAGAAAGACAAGGAATATGAAGAACAGGAGTATGCCAATGCGATTACGGTCGTAATGAATATGACCTCCATTCAAAAGGATTTAAAAATTAAATTTGTTAATAAGAAGACTGATAAGCTGATTTCCAATGTTCCTTTCAAGGTGACAGTCACCAGGCCGGACGGCAGTACAGAGACCTGGTCCGATGATGATATGGACGGTATCATTTATAAGACAAAGCTGGATGGCGGTATCTATAAGGTGCAGGCAGCGGAATTGTCAGGAGATAAATATAGGAATTATTCCCTCCCTGCTTCTGCGCAAAAGGTGGAAGTCAAGAAGGAAATCGAGTATAAGAAGGTTGACGTCAAAGATGAAATTAAGACAGAAGCCGAGGTAGATGTCAAAAAAGAGGATACCAAGAAAAACGAGACCCAGGTAGAGATAAAGCTGGAGGACACAGTAGGCTGGGTAGATAGTACTACAACACTTGTAAATTACAAGGAAGTGGAAAAGAGTACCATCTCGGATCCTGCTACGCTTGTATACAGTGGAAGCTTCCGGAGACTGGCACAGGTCACAACGGAATCAACCTCTCAAACAACAACTGTGACGACACCTGCGACAACACCTGTCTCCTACACCGGCACTATAAGTGATAGCAGCAAGACTCTCAAGGTGGGAGAGACCTTTACCCTGACTGCTTCTGTGGAAGGTGTGAAGCTGACAGAGGTGAAATGGACCAGCAGCAATGAAAGTATTGCTAAGATTACAGGAAGCGGAGCGCAGATTACGGTAGAAGCAGTAGGTGAAGGAACGGCATTCATCTCCTATACTGCAAGCGGAACTACAATAGGCAGTGATGAAGTCAGCAGCGGAAATGCTGTGACGGATTTGCAGGGTGCGACCTGTACAGTTAAGGTAGAAAAAGCAGTTGCGCTTACAAAAGGCACGCTGAGCGCAGATGTAACTGCACCTGCTATGGCTGTGGGCGGCAAAGTGTCTGTGAAGACCGCTGCATCAGGTTTTACAGAAGGAAAAGCACTTGCTTATACGATCAGTAACAGCAAGGCGGATATTGCAGATGCAACGGTGGATGAGCAGGGTAATGTTACGATTACCGGTAAGGCGACCGGAGAGACTACGGTGACCGTTGGTGTTAATTATAAAGAAGGCGGCAGCGATGCTACCAAGGCAACTCTGGATCTTAATGTAAAAGTGACGGGAGCATTGGCAATCACGCTGGATAAGACCACTGCAACTGCATACATCGGAACACCGCTTGCTATCACCGCTGCCCTGACGAATGCTGTTAATGGTACTGCTGTTACAGCCGAGTCAGCCAATGCCGGAATTGCAACCGTAAGTGTGGACAAAAATGTTGTAACCGTAACAGGCGTGGCGACAGGAAGTGTTGACATTACCGTAAAATACACGGAAAACGGTCAGGAAGTGAAAGCAGTCTGTACAGTGACCGTAAAGAACGATCCCAAGAATGACAGAACTAATAAGCTGAAGGATGTAAACGGCAATCAGATTTATGTACAGGAAGCCGGCAATTACAGGGAAGCTTATTACGCCGATTATTATACTGCTTCCAAGTTCTACGTGAAAGGCGAAGCCAAGTATACAGGCTGGCAGACCATAGACGGAAGTGTGTACTATTTTGATGCAAATGGTAATAAAGTGACCGGTGAACAGGTTATTCAGGGAGCAAAATATAATTTCGGACCTAATGGTGTGTTGAATACAGGTTCCGGAACGAGAGGAATTGATGTATCCAAGTGGAATGGTAATATTGACTGGAATGCTGTGAAGAATTCCGGTATTGAGTACGTCATCATCCGCTGTGGTTACAGAGGTTCATCCCAGGGTGCATTGATTGAGGATCCTAAATATAAGACAAATATCCAGGGAGCAATCAATGCAGGTCTGAAAGTAGGCGTTTACTTCTTCACGCAGGCGATTTCTGAAGCGGAGGCAGTAGAAGAAGCTTCCATGGTTCTGGAGCTTGTGAAGAATTATAAGATTTCTTATCCTGTTTTCCTGGATGTGGAAGCCAGCGGCGGACGTGCCGACAGTATTGATAAGGCGACCAGAACGGCAGTCTGCAAAGCATTCTGCCAGACGATTCAGTCCGGCGGTTATAAAGCAGGTGTGTACGCTAACAGGAACTGGTTGACAGAAAAGATTGATGCAAGTGCACTGGGCTCTTATAAGATCTGGCTTGCTCAGTACGCAGACAAGCCTACTTATTCCGGAAGATACGATATCTGGCAGTATCAGTCTACCGGTAAAGTCAGCGGAATCAACGGAGATGTGGATATGAACTGGAGTTATCTGGGATATTAAAAACGTATCAGGAGGTGTTGAATGATATGGGGAATTATCTGAATCCCGGAAACAGCGGGTTTGAGGGGATAAGAAATGATGTATATGTAGATAAAACAGGTTTAATCAGTTTGATCAACCGATCAATAGATACGCCGCGACGACTGACGTGTATCAGCAGACCACGCCGTTTTGGAAAGTCCTTTGCGGCACAGATGTTGTGTGCTTATTACGACAAGACTTGTGATTCATCAAAGCTTTTTGATGATCTGATTATCGCTAAGGACGAGAAGTATTCAGTGTATTTGAACAAGTATGATATTATTTATCTGGATATGACGAATGTCATGAGCGAGGCGGGAAAAAGTGGGATCGTTCCTTATATTAAGAGGAAGATTACAGAAGAACTCGTGGATGCCTATCCGGCTTTGAAGGCAGATTCAGAATCCTTTACATCAACATTGGTCAATGCTGTAGAATTGACCGGTAATAAGTTTGTTGCAATTATTGATGAATGGGATGTGCCGATTCGAGAGACAGTTGATCATCCGGGCGTGCAGCGAGAGTATTTTGAGTTTCTGCGTGCTTTATTCAAGAATAGTGGTGCAACGAACAAAATATTTGCGGCAGCGTATATGACAGGTATTCTTCCGATTAAGAAAGATGGTTCACAGTCAGCTATATCGGATTTTGAAGAATTTACAATGATAAAGCCGAGAAAGTTTGGAGCTTATGTCGGATTTACGGAGGAGGAAGTAAAAAAACTCTGCCATGATCATAGTACAGACTTTGAAAAGATGAAGCAGTGGTATGATGGTTATGCTTTTCGTGGGGTGGATTCTGTTTATAATCCGAATTCTGTCATGAAAGCTATTCACAATGAGGATTTTGACTCTTATTGGACACAGACATCAGCAGCTGAGAGTTTAATGGGATATATCAGTCTTGATTTCGATGGACTTGCGAAGACGGTGGCAGAGCTCATAGGGGGAATTGCAGTTGAAGTAGATACCAAGGGATTTGCAAATGATTTAGTAACCTTCCGGAATCGGGATGATGTATTGACGTTGCTGATTCATCTTGGATATCTGGCATATGATGAGGAAACTCAGATGGTTTATATCCCGAATGAAGAAATACGAAGGGAATTTGCAAAAACGATACGTGAAGTCAAACGGGATGAGACAATTCGACGCGTGAAGGAAAGCAATCAGTTGATTTATGATACGGTGCACAGAAATGCAGAGGCTGTGGCGGAGCAAATTGAGAAGATACATGCAGAAGAGACAGCAGTGATTTTTTATAATGACGAGCAGGCACTGCGCAGTGTGATAAAGCTGGCATATTTTAGTTATAAAGATTATTATATAAAGTTTGAAGAATTACCGGCCGGTGACGGTTATGCAGATATTGCATATCTTCCCAAGAAGAATTCTACGCTGCCGGCATTGGTAATTGAACTGAAGTGGAATAAATCTGTGGAAGGAGCGATTGCTCAGATTAAGAATAAACATTATCCGGATGCGGTCAAAGGACTTGGCTGTGATGTTCTGCTTGTAGGCATTAATTATGATAAGGACGCACCGGCAGGCAAGCGAAAGCATGAGTGTGTGATTGAATTGCTTCAATGAAAAAAGGTAGATGGCTGTTTTAAGGGTCTCCAAACTTCTTGAGGGGTTGCCAAACTTGTTGAGACCGAAAAGACATAAATCAGAAAGCAAAAGCAGGCATAGATGGTAGGATAAGAAATCACACCACCCATGCCTGCTTTTTAAGTATTGTCTCTCTTGGCAAATTGGGCTAGCCATAAGTACAATTCTTTGATATAATATCAAAGAAAAGACAGATTTTGTAAAAGGTAAAGAGAATAGAAAAGTAGGAAAGGATAAAAAGAAAATGGGTAAAATAACGGTAGAAACATGTGAAATTGAAGGATTAAAAGTCATCACCCCCACTGTATTCGGAGATGCAAGGGGTTATTTTATGGAGACGTATCATTATAATGATTATAAGGCTGCGGGAATTGATGTGGAATTTGTACAGGACAATCAGTCTGCTTCCAGGAAGGGCGTGTTGCGAGGACTGCATTTCCAAAAAGAATTTCCCCAGGATAAGCTGGTCCGTGTCATCAGGGGAGAGGTATTCGATGTGGCAGTGGATTTAAGAGAAGGTTCTCCTACTTTCGGACAGTGGCACGGTGTGCTTCTCAGCGAAGAGAATAAGAAACAGTTCTTTATTCCCAAGAATTTTGCACATGGCTTCCTGGTATTATCCGATTATGCGGAATTCACCTATAAATGTACAGATTTCTATCATCCCAATGATGAGGGCGGTCTGATTTACAATGACCCTGAAATCGGTGTGGAATGGCCGATTCCTGAAGGTATGGAACTTGTAATGTCCGAAAAGGATACCAAGTGGGGCGGACTGTCAGCTTATAAGGCAGAAAGAGGACTGAAATAACACATGAATATAACGAAGAAGCATGGAATTGCCCTGGCGCTGACTCTCGGCGCAGTAGTGGCGGCTATCATCATATTTCATAACAATCCGGGAGCGGATCCTACAGAGGAGCTGATCAAGAAAATCATCTCCTGCGTTGTGATTCTCTTTTCCTGTATTATTTTTATAAAATTGTATGATAAAATTACGGTCCTTCCTGTGGAGTTATATCAGAACAGGCATCTTATCTGGAAATTGGCGAAGAACGATTTCAAGAAACGGTATGCCGGTTCTTATCTGGGGGCAGTCTGGGCGATGGCGCAGCCTGTGGTAACGGTTGCCATGTATTATGTGGTATTCGATGTGATTATGGACAGCAGCGCTAATGTGCTTAGAAGCGGTGTGGAGATTCCCTTTGTACTGTACCTGACAGCGGGACTGGTGCCCTGGTTCTTTTTCACGGAAGCGCTGACCAATGGTACCAACGCTCTGTTAGAGTACAATTATCTGGTGAAAAAGGTGGTTTTTAAGATCAGTATCCTGCCTATTATCAAGGTAATTGCAGCTACCTTCATTCACGTATTTTTTGTGTGTTTGCTTTTGATCATTGCGGCCGTATATGGATATTATCCAAGTATTTATACGATACAGCTTGTATATTACAGCTTCTGCCTGTTCATCTTTGTGCTGGCACTGAGCTATACTACATGTGCGGTTGTCGTATTTTTCAGGGATTTGTCTCAGATCATCAACATCGCGCTGCAGATCGGTATGTGGGCAACGCCGATTCTCTGGAACATGGATGCGCTGAACGGAAAGTGGATTGCTGTCCTGAAACTGAACCCATTGGTATATATCGTAAATGGTTACCGCAGTGCCATATATGAAAAAGAATGGTTCTTCCGGGACTTCTTTTCAACTATGTATTTCTGGATTGTGACAGTTGTACTGTTTGGCATCGGCGCGCTGGTGTTTAAGCGTCTGAAGGTTCATTTTGCGGATGTGCTGTAATGGCAGTACACATTTTGCATTGCAAGCGTAAGATGATACTGCAAGTGTAAGATGATACCGCAAGTGTAAGATGATAAGGAAAATAGTTATGAAAGAGAAAGGCAAAACAGCAGGATGGGTGCGCACTGTCCTGACTTTTAGGCTTGACAGACGATTGGCAGCAGCAGGCTCATTTCTGGTATTGCTTGTGATGCTGGTACCGATAATAAGGATCATGGAATACACAATTCCCTGGTATGACGATTATAATTATGCGCTGGTGGGGCATCGTTACTGGGAGGAGACACATTCTCTCATGGACGTGCTCAAAGGGGCAATCTATACTGTAAAGACCAACTGGCATGTGTGGCAGGGAACGTTTTCTTCTATTTTCTTCATGTCGATGATGCCGGGGATCTGGGGAGAAAGCCAGTATTTCTGGGGGCCTCTTCTGCTGGTGATACTCTTAGTGGCAGGGTGTTTTGCCATAGCAGGTGTACTGTCAAGAGATGTCCTGAAGCTGGACCGTTTTGATACACTGCTTTTACAGTCAGTGACAGCAGGTGTGGCTGTAGCTTTGATTCATTCTTCGCAGGCAGGGTTTTATTGGTATAATGCCGGTGTCCACTATGTAGGAATGCATAGCTTTATGCTGCTTTTGACTGCTGCGGGAATCCATCTTTATTTTGTAAAAAAAAGAATGGCTGCAGTATTTTTGATCCTCTGGACTTTGATTGGTGCTGTGATTGCCGGAGGCAGTAATTATGTGACTTCTTTGCAGGGAAGCCTGATTTGGTGTCTGCTGATTTTGTTGGGTATCCTTCTGCGCCGCAAGCGTGTGTGGATGTCGATTCCGGCGTTTTGTGTATATGCGTTTAGCTTTTATAAGAATGTATCGGCACCCGGGAATAGTGTGCGTCAGGCGCAGCTTGAAGGTGTAGGACTGGGGATGGATGCCTTGCCGGCAATCGGTCATTCTTTTGGGGCGGCAGCAGAGTATCTGTTCCGATTCGGTGGATGGATGACGCTGGCAGTCCTGGTGCTGATGATACCGATCTTCTGGAATATGGCAGGACGGACCGGGTTTAGATTTGCCTGGCCGGGATTGGTGTCACTGGCTTCCTTTTGTCTGTTCGCGACAGGCTTTACGCCCAGTTTCTATTCTCTGGGACATGAGGGGCTGAGCAGGACTCTGAATGCAGTGAAAATTACGTATCAGATATTATTGTTATTAAATGAAATGTACTGGATCGGATGGCTGGTAAGAAAGCGTGAGACAGCAGGAAAATCCGGAAAAGTGCCCATGTACTGGTGGTTCTTCCCGGCGATGGGAGCAGTTATGTTGTTCATTATGTTGACGTCCTCTAATATTGCCGGCACCTATTCTTTTTATGGGGCATACTATTATGTACATACCGGAGAAGCTTTCAACTTTTATCAGGAGTATCTGAACCGCGTACAGACTATCAAGGAGGGCGAAAGCAGTGTTACGGTAGAGCCTTATCATTTCAGACCATGGATTCTGTGTGTGGATGATTTGTCAGAGGATGGCAGTGCGGAACCTAACAGGGCAATAGCCGAGTGGTATGGAAAGGAAGATATTTCCTGTAAAATACAGCAGTAATGACGTGTGAACTGTGAGTAAAGGTGAAAACATGGAAGAAAAAAACATTGCAATAGAAGTCAAAGATGTAAGAAAAATATATAAGCTGTATGACAAGCCTTCCGACCGGATGAAAGAAGCTTTTGGCCTTGGTAAAAAGAAGAACCACAAGCTGCATTATGCTTTAAATGGTGTGAGCTTGAATATTCACCAGGGGGAGACGGTGGGAATTATCGGAACCAACGGTTCCGGTAAATCTACTTTGTTAAAGATCATCACCGGTGTATTGAATCCAACGGAAGGTAATGTGCAGGTGAACGGCAGGATTTCCGCTCTTTTGGAGTTGGGAGCCGGCTTTAATATGGAATATAACGGCATCGAGAATGTGTATTTAAACGGCACCATGATGGGTTTTTCTGAGAAAGAAATTGATGCCAAGCTTCCGGATATCCTGGAATTTGCGGATATCGGAGATTATGTCAATCAGCCGGTAAAGACATATTCCAGCGGTATGTTCGTTCGTCTGGCGTTTGCGGTAGCCATTAATATCGAGCCGGAAATTTTAATCGTAGACGAGGCACTGAGCGTAGGAGATGTATTTTTCCAGGCAAAGTGTTATCACAAATTTGAAGAGTTCAAGAAGATGGGCAAGACCATCGTATTCGTCAGTCATGATTTGAGCAGCATCAGCAAGTATTGCGACAGGGTATTCCTTCTAAATAAAGGCGTGCTGCTTGGAGAAGGCAGTCCCAAGGAAATGATTGATGCCTATAAGCGCGTGCTGGTGGGGCAGTATGAGGTGCCTGATAAGGAAGAGCATCAGAACTTGCTTCATGATCAGGCATTGATAGAAGCAGCAGGCAAGAGCAGCAAGGTGAGCAGTGCAGCCGGAACGGGTGCTGAGAATCCCAATGCCCTGGAGTACGGTGATAAAAAGGCGCAGATTGAGGAATTCTATCTGACGGATGATAATAATGTGCGGACAACAGCAGTAATCAAGGGCAGCGAATTTACGATTCACGTGCGGGTTCGGATCCTGGAGCATATACCGGCACCAATTTTTGCTTTTTCTTTGAAGAATGCCATTGGTACGGAGATTACCGGTACCAATACCATGATAGAAAAGGCTTTTCTGGAAAGTGCAGAGCCGGGACAGGTGAAGGATGTGACCTTTACCCAGAAAATGACCCTGCAGGGCGGAGAGTATCTGTTATCGTTGGGTGTGACAGGATATAACAAGGATACCTTTGAGGTATATCATCGTCTGTACGATGTACTCAATATTACTGTGGTTTCAGATAAGAATACAGTAGGTTATTATGATATGGAATCCCGGGTAAAAGTTGTGGAAGCCGGGAAATAGGGATGTAGGTAGCGTATGGCAGAAACATTTGGAACAGAAAAGGTTGGTAAAGTAAGCCTGGATTACAGCAAGTATCCGGGGCAGGACTTTTATTGTGACGGCAGTGTGGAGGACGAACTTCTGGAAATCGTCAAGACTTATCCTGCCGGTGATTATGCAAAGGTGATTCAGGAGCGGAAGAAGTGGCCCATATTGTATCATCTCTCGCCTCAGCGTGAAAATATCGTAGAGTGGATTCCCATGAAGAAATCTGATAAAGTGCTGGAAGTGGGAAGCGGCTGCGGTGCCATTACAGGGGCCCTGGCGAAAAAGGCGGGGACTGTGACCTGCGTGGACTTATCCCGCAAAAGAAGTCTCATCAATGCCCACAGACACAGTGACTGCGGCAACGTCACCATTCACGTAGGCAATTTTAAGGATATCGAACCTACTTTGGAGGCGGATTATGATTATATCTGCCTGATTGGTGTGTTTGAATACGGTCAGAGTTATATCGGCGGCAAGACTCCGTATGAAGATTTTCTGCGAATTCTGATGCGCCACCTTACTCCCGGGGGCAGGATCATCATTGCCATTGAAAATAAGTACGGGCTGAAATATTTTGCAGGATGTAAAGAGGACCATCTGGGTACTTACTTCAGCGGTATTGAGAATTATGCGGATGGCGGCGGTGTGCGGACATTCGGACGTAAGGGGCTGGAAAAGATTTTTACAGCCTGCGGTGTCGGGGAAAGCCACTTTTACTATCCTTATCCGGATTATAAGTTTATGACTACACTTTACAGCGATAAGCATCTGCCGGGAAAAGGGGAGCTGGTCAACAACCTGCGCAACTTTGACAGGGACAGAATGCTTCTTTTCCATGAAAAAGAAGCATTTGACGGTTTGCTTGAGGAAGAATTGTTCCCTGTATTTTCCAATTCTTATATTGCAGTATTGGGAGCCGATTTCTCTGTGGAATATGCAAGGTATTCCAATGATCGTGCACCTCAGTACCGGATCAGAACACAGATAGACCGTGACAGCAGCGGAAACCGGCTGGTACGCAAAAGCCCGCTGAGTGACCACGCACTTGCACATGTACAGGGGATGGAAGCATCCTACAAAGCATTGCTTGAGCGTTATCAGGATTCTGATCTGAAGATCAATCATTGTCATCTGGAAGAGAAGGATGCCTGCTTTGCATATGTGGAGGGAGTGCCGCTGTCCCAGCTGATGGATCGATGCCTGGAGCAGGGAGATGAAGAAGGGTTCCTGGCATATTTCCGGGACTTTGTAAAGCGTATCGGTTATCATCAGGACAGCAACGTAACGGACATGGATCCCGTATTTTCCAATATAATGGTGTCCGGAGAGGAATGGACATTGATTGATTATGAGTGGACGTTCCAAAAGCATGTGGAATGTAAAGAACTTGCATATCGGGTGATCTACTGTTATCTTCTGGAAGATGAGAAGAGAGGGAAGCTTCCGATGGAGCGTATCCTTGAGGAACTGGGCATCTCTCAGGAAGAGGCGGCACTGTACAGAGAGCGGGAAATGGAATTCCAGCAGTTTGTAACGGAAAATAACCGTTCCATGGCTCAGATCAGAGAGGATATCGGCTATCAGATCACGCAGCCGGTGAAATGGGTTGACAGATATCAGAATGCAGCCGGTGTGAACCGGGTGCAGATTTACGAGGATAAGGGAGCAGGATATCAGGAGGAAAGCTCCTATTTTGTACAGGATGCTTATCAGGGAGAGAATCTCATAGAGTTTTCGGTTACAGTGGGAGGAGATGTGAAGAATCTTCGTATCGATCCTGCTATGGACAGTTGTATTGTGAAAATTCAGGAGATGACCTGGAATGGTTTGAGTATTGATATGGGCAACCGGCGCATTGTGGTGGCCAACGGACGCGTGGCAGCAGCCGGAGAAGCTGTGCTTCCCAGTATTGTATTCCCTACCACAGACCCTAACATCAATATCAGACTGGAACGGCTGAATCGCCTGGAGAGCAACAGGCTGAATGTGAAGATGGAAATTGTCAGGATCCCCATGGCAATGGCAGCCGATATGGCGCAGAAGACGGGCGGTATCCTAAGGAGGTAAGCTCAAGACTTAAGTACAGAATTGTATATTCATACAGGCCGGAGGTGAGAAGGGTGGGAATCCGCGAGCGGATCAAAGAAGAATTAACAAAGCGCTGTGAGCAGCAATATGAAAAAGATTTGGCGGCTAAAAAAGTGACTTATAAAGAGTGGCTGGCCGGACACGGAGATGCGTTGTTTGCCGGTGGGCAGGAAGCACGGCAGCAGAGTGGTTCCGTCCTTCTTCTTCAGGCAAGTGACGGAGTGCTTGCTTCGGGAGCGGAAGACAGGATCAGGAGTTATTTTCACCAGCATCCGGAGGTGATGATCGCTTACGGTGACGAGGATGTTCAGGATCCTGCTACGGACGAGTTTGTGGCACCATGGTTCAAGCCGGACTGGTCTCCCGATACGTTCCTGAGTGAAATGTACTGGGGCAATGTGGTGGCCATTCGCAGGGATTGGCTGGAAAAGCTGCAGGATTTAAAGGCGAAAGACCTGACAGCAGAAGCATTATCCGAGGATGCCTTAAAAGAGTCGCTGGCCAAGCTGGCTGTGGAGGCAGGCGGTTTTGAGCCGGGCTGTCAGACAATCGGCCATATTCCATATGTTTTGTTTCATGCAGACAGTGCAGAGCAGCAGACAAGGTGCAGGGCGCTTTGTATGAAAGATGCTGTGGAACGGCTGCTTGGAAAGGAAAGCAAGGCTACGCCAATGGTCTCTGTAATCATCCCCTCGAAAGATCACCCTGAAATCCTGAAGCAGGGATTGCTGGCTGTTTATGATACTTTGGGAGAAGATAAATGTGAGATTCTGGTGGTGGACAATGGAAGCAGCCGGGAGAACCGACAGCAGATTGAGGAGTTTTTGAAAGAAGCTCCGGTGCCCATATCTTATTTGTATGAGCCCATGGAATTTCATTTTTCCAGAATGTGCAATCTTGGGGCGCAGCATGCAAAGGGAGAGTTTCTGTTATTTTTAAATGATGATGTAGAAATGCGCTGTCAGGGCTGGATGGAACGTATGGTAGAGAAAGCATCCCAGCCTCACGCAGGAGCCGTGGGAATGAAGCTGTATTATCCGGACAGTGTGCGGATGCAGCATGACGGTATCGTAAACCTTCCTATGGGGCCGGTGCACAAACTGCAGTTTCTGGAGGATGATCAGGAGTATTATTACGGCTTCAATACTGTTGACCGGAATGTGCTTGCAGTGACAGGTGCCTGTCTCATGGTACGGCGGGAGAAATATATACAGGCAGGTGGGATGAGCGAAGAACTGCCTGTTGCTTTTAATGATGTAGACTTGTGTTTTAGGCTGTGGGAACTGGGATATCACAATATCATTTTGAACAGTGTCTACGGATGGCATCATGAGTCATTGTCGAGAGGCGATGATGAATCGCCTCAGAAGCTTAAGCGACTGCTTGGAGAGAAGGAAAAGTTGTACCGGAAGCATCCGCAGCTTAAGGAGGGCAGGGATCCGTATTATTCAGAATCGTTAAATCGTGACGGTTTGGATACCGGGATCAGGCCGGCATATGTAACCGCAGGCAACCACATTCAGATATCGGCACCTGTAAAGAAGAAGCTTGACCTTGGAAAATATCGCAGAGACAATTGCCTGCTATATCGTGTGGAACGTTGTGAGGAAGAATGTATACAGGGTTATGGTGTGGTGCTGGGGGACAACAATGCCTGTTACGACAGGACTCTGGTATTGTGGAATCCGGAGGAAGCTTGTCCGGAGCAATATGCCCTTTTTCCTGAGCAAGATGCCCTTTTTCCTGAGGCGGGAGGGAAAATTACCTGCTACTGTATTCCGCTTACCGGTCAGTATCGACCGGAACTTGCGGAAAACATGATGGACCAGAGCAATGTAGCATTGTGCGGCTTTTGGTGGAAGCCTGAGCCCGGCAGTCTGCCGGAGGGCAGGTATCGTCTTGGAATGACCGCCCGCAGCAAAACAGGAGGAACCAGACTGATTAACTGGAGCAGCCATGAACTGCAGACCGGATGGAAAGGTTGGAACGAAAAATGACGGAATTAGAATACAAAGAGGCGTATGAGAGCGAGCACATCAAAAATGCGGATTTGGCAGCCAGAATTGCAGAGCTGGAGGCAAAGAACGAGGAATTGGAGTGGAAGCTTGGCAGAATCAAGAACAATCCCCTCTGGAAAGCCAGCAAGCCGGCAAGAGACTGGATCCACTGGGCCATCAGACAGAAGGACCGCATTGCCAACTGCGGCGGGCCTAAAGGTGTGATTCGGAAGCTGGAATATAAAAAGAGGGAGAGGGAGGCTATGACCCGGTTCGGTACAGCCAGCTTTCCTTCTGAGGAAGAAGCTGCCAGACAGCGTGCAGAACGTTTTCCGAGAATGGTGAAGATCAGTATCCTGGTACCGCTTTGGAATAATAAGAGAGAGTTCCAGATTGAGATGCTGGAATCAATTATGAACCAGACTTATGAAAACTGGGAGCTTTGCCTGGCTGACGGTTCCGATGGGGAGCATGACTATATCGGGGAGATCTGCCGGGAATATGCAGCCAAAGCCAATGGCCGTATCGTCTATAAGCATCTGGAAAAGAACGGCGGTATCGCAGGTAATACCAATGAATGTCTGAAGCTGGCAACCGGTGAATATATCGGTCTTTTTGACCAGGATGATGTACTGCATCCGTCTACGTTATATGAATATGTGAAGGTGATCAATGAGCAGGGGGCAGACTATATCTACTGTGATGAGACCACTTTCCATAACGGTGATATCAATAATATGCTGACCATGCACTTTAAGCCGGATTATGCGCCGGACAATTTGCGTGCCAACAATTACATCTGCCATTTCAGTGTATTTTCCAGAGAACTTCTGGACGGAACAGAGCTGTTTCGACCGAAGTTCGACGGCAGCCAGGATCACGATATGATTCTGCGCCTCACCGACAATGCCAGGAAAGTAGTCCATGTGCCCAGGCTTTTGTATTATTGGAGAAGCCACTCGGGAAGCGTTGCCTCCGGAATCGAGGCGAAGCCTTATGCCATCCAGGCCGCCAAGGGAGCAGTGGCTGAGCACCTGAAGAAGCATGGCTATACTCATTTTAAAATTACCAGTACCAGAGCTTTTGAAACCATTTTCCGGATTCAATATCAGATTATCGGTAACCCGAAGATTTCCATTGTGATTGCCAACAAGGATCATGAACAGGACTTAAGAAGATGTATCACTTCGATTCTCGAAAAGTCCACCTATGATAATTATGAGATCATTGTGGTGGAAAATAACAGTACTACACCTGAGATTCAGGCCTATTATCAGGAGCTGGCTGACAATGAGCGGGTAAAAGTGGTAAGGTTTCAGGGAGCATTCAACTATTCTGCCGTCAATAATCTGGGCGTGTCTCAGGCGGAGGGTGAATATATTCTTTTGCTGAACAATGATACGGAAGTCATTACCGTCAACTGGATGGAAGAACTGCTGATGTATGCCCAGAGAGAAGATGTGGGAGCCGTGGGAGCTAAGCTTTATTATGCTGATAAGACGATTCAGCATGCCGGAGTGGTCATCGGACTGGGAGCTCACAGAACAGCAGGACATACTCATTATAAGCAGTCCCGCCAGAACCTGGGCTATATGGGAAGACTTTGTTATGCTCAGAATGTATCTGCGGTGACGGGAGCCTGTCTTATGGTGAAGAAGAGCCTTTACGATGCTGTAGGTGGATTAGATACCGGTTTTGCTGTGTCCTTAAATGATGTGGACTTTTGTCTGAAGCTGCGTAAGCTGGGTTATCTCAATGTGTGGACGCCGTTTGCGGAGCTGTACCATTATGAGTCCATTTCAAGAGGTCTGGATGACCGGGGAGACAAGGCAGAACGTTACAATAAGGAATCAGAAATGTTCCGCAGCAGATGGAAAGAAGAGCTGGAGAAGGGAGATCCTTACTACAATCCTAATTTTTCACTGGACAGAAGTGATTTTTCACTGAAGATACAGAACTAAACAATTATAAAAGAGCGGATGCCGCTGCCTGTCCGGGCAAAGCGGCATCCGCTTTTTTCAATCGGATAATGGTACGGCCACATACCAGTAAGTTCCGAATTGTGTCAGCTCATAATTTTCTTCAAACAGTCCGATATCTGTATAATAAATAATGTATACACTGTCCGGCCTGATATCATCATAATTGATTCTTGTGTGGAAAGTAATATCGCCTTTGGTAAAGCCTGCCGGGGCAGGATACACATCGTACACTACATTTTCCAGATATTCAGATGCTGTGGTGCCTGAGAACAGCAGAATTCTTGGCCACTGCGCCCCTTTCTCGATGACGATATCATTTCCGTTTGCCATAGCAAACTCTACAGCTTCCTTCACACCTTTTGCAAAGTAAGCATCTACGGTGTCTCTGTAACTTGTGTAGTAGGTATACTGGAAAGCTGCCAGGTAAATGATATAGATACCGGTAAGTGCTGCGGCTGCCGTGCTGCGAAGACGCGGAAGCCTGGCTGCCAGGAAAGAAAGGGTACTCCATACCCCGTATGCTTCACACAGAACAAGAGGGATGAACAGGCAGTTGATCTGATGGAGCATGGCGGTGACCAGCAGACATACGATTCCGGCGCCAATCAGTTGAATAAAGATAAAAACTTCATAAGAGAAATTTTTATTTCGCAGTGTTTTTACCATACGGCAGACCAGACTGATAAATCCGATAATAATAAAGAACCTGCCGATATCATAGAAGAGACCGTAAGGCAGCAAGATATCATAAGGGCTTCCCAGATCCTGACGTACCAGGAGAATAGCCACGCGGCGCAGATTTTCCAACATACCGGACAGAGAAAGGGCCAATTCCCCGCCCCGATAACCGGGCATAGCAGGAATGGTCATAAAGGGAAGTTCAATCTGGGGCAGAATGGAACTGTTTACCAGGACGAACAATATCAGCGGAAGTGCCATGATAAATAAAATCGCAGCCGACAAAATCCCCCAGATATTGATGCGCAGCTTTTTCATGAACAGGCAATAGAAAATCTGCAGAGCCAGCATGATAGGGACAATCGGCCAGATGATGGCATAGGAGTACAGGCTTAAACCATACAGGAAAGCAGACAGCAGAAGAAAGCGATTATCCTCCAGTCCGCAGATAAAAAAGCATAGTCCGAATATTAAGAAGCCCGGAGCAAGATTAGCATCCAGACCCCAGCGGGACATGGTGATATGCCAGGGACACACGGCCAGAAGAAACATAGCCCAGAGCCCCATTTGGCGGGAAAACATTTTTTTCATCAGGACATAAACTGCAGCAAGGGTTAAAGTTGCTATGACGGCCTGAGGCAGTCTGCTGATAAAAGAATTCACGTTTCCGCCGTTTAACGCGATCAAAGGAAGCAGGAGGTAGCTGTACAGCGCACTGTGACCATCTCCCCAGTCTGCCATATACACAGGATAGTGATGACCTGCAGAATCCATGCCGTCGTGATAGAGTGCGTAAGCATTCCAGGCAACAAAAGTCTCGTCCTGATGCATACCGCCCGGCATGGAACCAAGGTAAATCAGTCGCAGCAGAGCCCCCACTGCCAGAATAAAAAGGGGCAGCAGGAGATCCCGTTTTTGCCGAAATGTATGATGATTGCTTTGTCTGGGCATATTGTTTTACCTCACATATTATCTGTAACTATTTTGACCTAAGTATATCAAATGTTCAGTTGAGCGTCAATAAAGAGCCGCAGAAAAACAGAACTTCTCAGATAGTTCTCTTTGTGGTAAAATAAAAAATAGTGTATCCCCGTACATGCAGTAATATGCACAACCAAAGAAAACAGGAGAATATGCAAAATGAGTTACATGGATGAATTCAGATTCTGGCTGGAGGACGATTACTTCGACCAGGACACAAAGAACGAACTTCTTGCGATACGCAATAATAAAAGTGAAGTGGAAGACAGATTTTACAGAGAACTGGAATTCGGCACCGGCGGTCTGCGCGGTGTGATCGGTGCAGGTACGAATCGTATGAATATTTATACCGTTCGTAAGGCAACCCAGGGACTGGCTAATTATATTTTAAAACAGGGTACTCAGGAGAAAGGAGTAGCTATCGCATATGATTCCAGGAGAATGTCTCCGGAGTTTGCAGATGAGGCAGGCCTGTGTCTGGCTGCCAATGGAATCAGGGCTTATGTATTTGATTCCCTGAGACCTACACCGGAGCTGTCCTTTGCTCTGAGAATGCTGGGATGTACGGCAGGTATCGTGATCACTGCAAGCCACAATCCGCCGGAATATAACGGTTATAAAGTGTACTGGGAGGATGGTGCGCAGATTACGGCTCCCAGGGACAAGCAGATTATCGGGGAGGTTCAGGCCATCAAAGATTACCATAGTGTGAAGACCATGGACAAGGAAGAAGCTGTGTTTGCCGGCCTGTATCGGGGAATCGGCAGAGAAATCGACAATGCTTATATGGCGGAGTTGAAGAAGCAGATCATTCATCCCGATATCATCAAAGAAATGGCAGAAGATATAAAAATCGTATACACGCCTCTGTGCGGCACCGGTAATCTGCCCGTAAGGCGAGTGTTGTCCGAGCTTGGCTTCAAGCACGTCTACGTGGTACCGGAACAGGAGAATCCGGATCCTTATTTTACAACCCTGGATTATCCTAATCCCGAGGACCCTAAGGCATTTACCTATGCTCTTCGTCTGGCGAAAGAAAAGGATGCCGATATTGTTCTGGCCACAGACCCGGATGCAGACCGCCTGGGCGTATATTGCAAGGATGCTAAAACAGGAGAATATGTATCCTTTACCGGAAATATGTCCGGCATGTTGATCGCGGAATATATTCTGCGGGAAAGAACAGCCACCGGTACCATGCCGGAGAACCCGGCACTGGTGACTACTATCGTTACCACTAATATGACCGCACCCATCAGCAGATTTTATGATGTTAAGCTGATTGAAGTGTTGACCGGTTTCAAATATATCGGGGAACAGATCAAATTCTTCGAGCAGTCCGGTTCCAATAATTATGTCTTTGGTCTGGAAGAAAGCTACGGCTGCCTGGCCGGTACCCACTCCAGAGATAAGGATGCCTGCGTGGCAGTTATGTGTCTGTGCGAGGTTGCAGCTTACTGCAAGAAGCATAATATGACACTTTGGGATATGATGTTGTCCCTGTACGAAAAATACGGTTTTTATAAAGAAAGCCAGTATACCATTACCTTAAAGGGAATTGACGGCTCCAGGCAGATTGCTGAGATCATGGACAGATTGCGTCAGAATCCTCCCAAATCATTTGGCGATTGGAAAGTACTCAGATTCCGCGATTATCAGGCGGATCGCATTGTTGATATGGAAAGCGGCGAAGAGACTGCGACTGGTCTACCCAAATCCAATGTTCTGTACTTTGAACTGCCGGACGATGGGTGGTGCTGTGCGCGGCCTTCCGGGACAGAGCCGAAAATCAAGTTCTACATGGGTGTACGCGGCAATAGCCTGGACGATGCACAGCAACGCTTGACGCAGTTGACGGAGGAGTTGAAATCCGTGCTGTAAAGAAATAACCTGGCGAAAGGGCCGCCCGGAAGAGACAGGGGAGGAGCCCCAACGGACACGCTCTCGCTCGGTTAAGCACGTAGCGGCACAAGTGTGGGATGTGTAAGGTAAAGGAAGAGAAAGTTGTTATGAATGTTGGTGCGAGTTGGAAGAAGACGGTTTTTTATCTTAAGAGGAATGGGCTGAAGAATACGGGATATGCGGTGCTTGAGAGGTTGGTACAGCAGAAGGAAGAGGCTTACAAGTATGCGGAGCCGTCTGAAAAGGTGCTGGCTGAGCAGAGGGAGTATGATTTCAGCGGAAAGCCGGTGTTTAGTATTTTGGTGCCGCTCTATCGGACGCCGGAGGGGTATCTGATAGAGATGGTGGAGTCGGTGCTTAAGCAGACTTATCCGGAACTGGAACTGATTCTGGCGGACGCTACGGAAGATGACAGCGTGGAGAAAATTGTGCGAAAGTGCATGGATAGTGAAACGGAGCGTTATGGAAGGCAGCGGATCGTCTATCAGAAGCTGGAGCGCAATGGCGGGATTTCGGAGAACAGTAATGAGGCTTTGAAGCTGGCGAAAGGCGATTATGTGGGACTTTTGGACCATGATGATGTGCTGACGCCGGATGCGCTTTATTGGATGGTCAGGCAGATAGAGGAAAGTACGGGGGCTGGCAGGGCACCTTTGCTGTTATATTCTGATGAAGATAAATGTAATCAGGACAGATCGCTTTATTTTGAGCCTCATTATAAGACGGATTTCAATCTGGATCTTTTGGTGTCTAATAATTACATCTGTCATTTTCTGGTGATGAAAAGAGAACTGATTCAGAAGCTGGGCTTTCGGAAAGAATATGACGGCGCGCAGGACTTTGATCTGGTGCTTCGGGCAGTTTCTGAGATTTTGCCTGAAGAAGAGCGGATCGTGCATATCCCAAAGATACTGTATCACTGGCGGTGTCACACCGGTTCCACTGCGGAGAATCCGCAGAGTAAGCAGTATGCTTACGAAGCCGGCTTGAGAGCTGTGCAGGATATGGCTTGTCGTATGGGATGGGAAGCGCAGGCAGTGCATTTAAAGCATCTGGGATTTTATGGACTTGTATATGAGCCGGAGCTGCTTTCCGCGAGAGAAGATGTGGGAGCAGTAGGTGGTAAGCTGATAGCCGGGAGACGTCTGGCATCGGGTGCATATGATGAAGACGGTAATATCTTATATCAGAATCTGCCGGAAGGTTTTAGCGGCTATCTGCACAGAGGGGTACTGCTTCAGGATGCGGCAGCAGTGGATATCAGGCTCATCAGTGTCAGACCGCAGTGCCACTCTCTTTTTGAGCGTGTGGTAGGAGTACCGTATGTAACGAAGGGAGAATACTTCGACTGGACGGTGCTTCCAAAGGACACCGATTATGCAGAAGTAAGCTGCAGACTGGGAGAAGCGCTCAGAGCAGAGGGCTACCGGGTGTGCTGGGATCCAAACCGAAGCAGAAAGCTTAAATAGACCGTAAGTTTATCGGATACATTAAAGGAATAGAACATGAGGAAAGCAACAGTAGTAATACCTAATTACAACGGCATCAAATATATGGCGAATTGCCTGGAGAGTCTGTATCGTCTGAAAGAGCAGGCTCTGTTTCGCGTACTGGTAGTGGACAACGGCTCAACAGACGGCAGTATGGAGCTCATTCGTGATAATTATCCTCAGGCCCAATTGGTATCTCTCCCTGAAAATACCGGTTTCTGCCATGCCGTTAATGTAGGAATTGAGAAAGCAGACACCCCCTATGTGATCTTATTAAATAACGACACAGAAGTGCTTCCCGGATTTGTGGAAGCCCTTATCCATGCCATAGAACGTGATGAAAAGTGCTTCGCTGTCAGCTCACAAATGCTTCAGTGGCAGGACCATTCCCTGATTGATGATGCCGGCGACCAATACTGCGTCCTCGGCTGGGCTTATTCCCGCGGCAAAGGAAAACCCGCCGCCCGATACAATCGCCCTACAGAAGTCTTCGCAGCCTGCGGCGGGGCCTCCATCTACCGCAAAAGCATCCTGAACGAAATCGGCTGCTTTGACGAGGCCCATTTTGCCTACCTGGAAGACATCGACATCAGCTACCGCGCCCGCATCTACGGCTACCACTGTACCTACGAGCCCGCAGCCAAAGTCCTCCACGCCGGCAGTGCCACCAGCGGCTCCCGCTACAACAACTTCAAAACCACCCTGTCCTCCGCCAACAGCACCTACATGATTTGCAAAAACATGCCCCTCCTTCAATTAGTGTGGAACCTCCCCTTCCTTATCTTCGGTTTCCTGATAAAAACCATCTTTTTTACAATGAAAGGAATGGGCACAACCTATCTAAAAGGCCTCTGCAAAGGTCTCCAAAAAGCCCACACCCAAGAGGGCAAGACCCACAAAGTCCCCTTTCAGTGGCCCCACCTTGGCAATTATATCCACATCCAATCCCTCCTCTACATGAATACCTTCCGCCTCTTCCTGAAAAAATAAGCCTACGGGAAATTATTATTTTATAACGGATTTTTATTATATCTTAAAATTTGTTCCGCTGAAAGAGTAGTCCCCAAGGAGCAGGTATGCAAATTTGGACCCTATAAAAACGCCGGTCCTTGGGCTGCGTTCTTTGCAGCCCTAGTACCGCTGCGTTTTTAACGGAGCGAAAGCGCGTCCAAATTTGCATGCCTGCTCCTTGGGGACGACCCTTCCTCGCCTCGAACAAATTCTTAAGAAATCTTAAGAATCCGCTTCATAAATTATTAAGTTGCTCTTTTAGGTGGATTATTGTAAAATAATCGCAGATATTAAGACTGGGTGACGCTTATGATCAAAGACAACCAAAAGGTGTTCAACAGGCTGCATCTGATAATGGATGCAATCATCACAGCAGCCTCCTATGCACTGGCATATTATATTAAATTTTATATTATGAAGCCCGGTCCGCAACTGGGAGATCTTCCGACCGCTAACTATTTTGCGGCGCTTTTTGTACTGGTGCCTCTGTACATGATACTGTATTATTACTGTAATGTATATACGCCGAAGCGTACTGTAAAAAGGCGGCATGAAATTCTTGGTATCATCAAGGCAAATGTTCTTGGTATCGTGATTTTTATCCTCTCACTGTATGTGGTCATGAGAGAAATCAACTTTTCACGAATGATGATGGGTATGTTCGTTTGCCTGAATATATTCTTTACTTCCTGTTCACGTATTGTTCTACGTAAAAGTTTGCAGACCATGCGGAGCAAAGGATATAATCTGAAGCACATCCTGCTGGTAGGGTATTCCAGATCGGCAGAAGAATATGTCAACAGGATAATGGACAATCCTCAGTGGGGATATGTAGTATGCGGTATATTGGACAACCATGTACCGAGAGGAACTCTTTATAAGGGAGTAAAAGTTCTGGGTTCTATCGGAAATCTGGAGTATATCCTGCCGGAAAATAAGCTGGACGAAATTGCCATTACACTTTCCCTCAAAGACTATGAGCATCTGGAACATATTGTTGATATCTGTGAGAAGTCGGGTGTGCATACTAAGTTCATACCTGACTATAACAGTCTGATTCCGTCTCATCCTTATACAGAGGATTTAATGGGACTTCCGGTAATCAATATCAGATATGTGCCGTTGAGTAATACGATGAATATGTTGGTCAAGCGTGCCGTGGATATTGTGGGTTCTTTCGTTGGAATCATAGTGACTTCGCCCATTATGCTTGTAGCAGCCGTACTGGTCAAGCTTTCCAGTCCGGGACCGATTATTTTTAAACAGGAGAGAGTAGGGCTTCACAACAAGCCTTTTTATATGTATAAATTTCGGAGTATGGAGCAGCAGGCTCCCAGTGAGGAGAAGAAAGCCTGGACGGTCAAGAATGATCCCAGAGTGACTCCTGTGGGAAGAATTTTGCGAAAGACCAGTCTCGATGAGCTGCCGCAGCTGTTCAATATTTTGAAAGGTGATATGAGTCTTGTAGGTCCCAGGCCGGAACGACCTCTTTTTGTAGAAAAGTTCAAAGAGGAAATTCCACGCTATATGGTGAAGCATCAGGTCAGACCGGGGCTGACCGGATGGGCGCAGGTAAACGGTTACAGAGGAGATACCTCTATCCGCAAGCGTATTGATCACGATATTTATTATATTGAGAACTGGACATTAGGACTTGATATAAAAATTATATTTATGACATTTTTTACTGGCTTTATTAACAAAAATGCATATTGATGAATATGCAAAAAGGGAGATTTGATTATGGCAACGAATTCCAATCAGACAAGAGGTGCGGGACAGCACGCAGGTAACGGACAGGTTTCTAAAAGTAAGATGGCAGCAAAGCAGAAAGCAGCCAGAAAAAGAAGGAAGATTATTGTATTTGCAGCAGAGATCATAATATTGGTAGCGATGCTGGCTGTATTATTTGTGTTATTCGATAAGACAGAAGAGGCTCCTATCGTAGTAGAATTGCCTACTGAGGCTGAAAGCATCGGAATTGCATCTCAGGTAGAAGAAAGTCCTGTCATGAAAGGTTATTGGAATATTGCGTTGTTCGGTATCGATGCTGAGAATGAGAAGCAGCTTGTAAAAGGTGCAAGAAGTGACAGTATTATGATAGCCAGCATCAATCTGGATACCGGTGACATTAAGCTGGTAAGTGTATATCGTGACACCTATCTGAATATTGGTGACGACTATTACATAAAATGTAATACGGCGTATTCCAATGGCGGCGGTGAACAGGCAGTTACCATGCTGAATGCTAACCTGGATTTGGACATTCAGGACTTCATTGCAATCGGTTATGAAGGTCTGAAAGGTGTTGTAGACGGTTTGGGTGGTGTATATCTGGATGTAGATGAACAGGAACTCAAGCATATCAACAATTACCAGTACAGTATCGATAAGATTCTGAAATGTGGATATACAGAAGTGACCAAAACCGGTTATCAGAAGCTTGATGGTATGCAGGCTGCAGCTTACTGCCGTATCCGTTACAGGACAGGTGATGACTTTGCCCGTGCTGCAAGCCAGCGTGAGTTGATTCAAGCCATTGAAGAACGGATCAAAGAGGTGGATCTGGCCACCTTAACCAAGGTATTTGAAGAGGTTATGGGTCATGTTGTTACCAGCCTGACGACAGATGATATTCTTCCTTATCTGTCCCAGGTATCCAATTATAAAATTGTAGATGAAGGCGGTTTCCCGGAATCATCCATGCGTACCACCGGTAATATCGGAAGCAAAGGAAGCAGTGTTATCCCTGTAGATCTGGAATCTAATGTAGTATGGCTCCATGAATTCCTGTTTGGAGTGGAGGATTACAAGGTATCCGACAAGGTTAAGGAGTACAGTGGTGAGATTAAAGCGGAGACATCACCTTATCTGAACAAGTAAAGAGAAAACAGATTTCCGAAGGAGGGAGCTTCCAGGCTCCCTTCTTGCAGTATGTGTGTTACAAAGAATGCACATCTTCGCAGAAATGGAATATCTTGTGGGAGAATAGGAATGGATATTGATGTGATTATCCCGGTGTACAAACCGGGAAAAGAACTGTTCACTTTGATCGAACGGCTGGAGAAGCAGACTGTGGCGGTCAGGCAGATCATCCTTATGAATACAGAGGAAAAATATTTTGAACAACTGGTATATGGGACTCGCTTCCCGGAACAGCATAAGAAAGTAAAAGTATATCATCTCTCTAAGAGGGAATTTGACCATGGAGGAACCAGAAGGCGAGGCGTGAAAAAATCAGATGCATCAATCTTTGTCATGATGACTCAGGATGCCATGCCGGCAGATGAGTACCTGATTGAGAATCTGACAGCACCCTTACAGGGCAAAGTGGCTGCAGCTTATGCAAGACAGTTGCCTAATGAGAGCTGCAATCTTACAGAAAGGTATGTGAGGAGTTTTAATTATCCGGAACAGTCATGTATCAAATCACTTGAGGATTTACCGAAACTGGGAATCAAGACTTATTTCTGCTCTAATGTATGCGCAGCTTACCGGAGAGAGGTTTATGAGGAACTGGGTGGTTTCGTGCACCATACTATTTTTAACGAAGATATGATTTATGCGGCAGGAGCGATTAAAGCAGGATGGAAAATCGCCTATGCAGCGGATGCCCGTGTAATTCATTCCCACAATTATACCAATAAGCAGCAGTTTCATCGAAATTTTGATTTGGGAGTATCTCAGTCACAGCATCCGGAAGTGTTTGCCGGGGTGCCATCGGAATCGGAAGGAAAGAGGATGGTGCTGCAGACTGCCAAATATTTGTGGTCCAATAAAATGGTATATAAGATTCCGTCATTGCTTATGCAGAGCGCAAGCAAATATGCAGGGTATCTGCTGGGAAAACGATATGCATCCTTACCTCGTTCCTGGGTAGTGGCTTTTTCTGATAATAAGGAATACTGGAAATAGGAACGAATATGATACTTTACTCTTGAAAAAATGTTTAAAATGTTGCATTATTGTATTGTCAGAAATTTAGAGTTTATGATAAAAATAGCGCATAAGGCGCGGAAAAGAGGCTAATATGTGTGGAATTGTTGGATATATAGGAAGTAATCAGGCAGCCCCCATCATACTGGATGGTCTGTCCAAGCTGGAATACAGAGGCTATGATTCAGCAGGTATGGCTGTTTTTGACGGAGAGAAGATCAATGCAAAGAAGGCTGTGGGAAGGCTGAAAATTCTGGAGAATCTGACCCATGGCGGAGAGACGATGAAAGGAACTGCCGGCGTTGGGCACACAAGATGGGCTACCCATGGTGCCCCCAGCGATGCCAATTCCCATCCCCATCTTAACGCCAAAGGTACCATTGCTGTAGTGCATAACGGTATTATTGAGAACTATATTCCTTTGAAGAAAAAAATGATCAGCAAGGGATATGAATTCGTGTCCGAGACAGATACCGAGGTACTGGCACACCTTTTAGACTACTATTATAAAGGAAATCCGCTGGAAGCTATCAGTAAGGTGCTTCATCGTGTGGAAGGTTCCTATGCGCTGGGCATTATGTTCTCCGAATATCCGGATGAGATTTATGCAGCGAGAAAAGACAGCCCGTTAATCGTAGGGCAGAATGAAGAAGGATGCTTTATTGCTTCTGATGTACCTGCCATTTTGAAATATACCAGAAGTGTTTATTATGTTGATAATCAGGAAATCGTTCAGTTAAAGCGTGAAGGGATGAAGTTCTTTTCCGTAGATGAAGAGGAACTGACGAAAGAAGCCGTGACCATAGACTGGGATGCAGATGCAGCAGAGAAGGCCGGTTATGAGCATTTCATGCTGAAGGAAATGTACGAGCAGCCCAAGACTGTTACAGATACCATTTCTCCCAGAATCAAGGATAATGATATCGTAATCGATGAACTCAAGATGACAGATGAAGAGCTGAAGGCTATCAAGAGAATCCACATTGTTGCCTGTGGTTCTGCTTACCATGCCGGAGTTACCGGTAAATATGTCATCGAATCTCTGGCCAGAATTCCGGTTGAGGTGGACTTTGCCAGCGAATTCCGTTACCGTGACCCGATCCTCGGAGATGACTGTATGGTCATCGTTATCAGCCAGTCCGGAGAAACTGCAGACTCTTTGGCTGCTTTAAGAGATTCCAAAGCAAAAGGCTATAAGGTGCTGGGCATCGTCAACGTAGTGGGCAGTTCCATTGCCAGAGAGGCCGACAGTGTCATGTATACCTGGGCAGGTCCTGAAATTGCGGTTGCCACCACCAAGGCTTACAGTGCCCAGCTGGCTGCCCTTTACCTGCTGGCTATGAAACTGGCGAAAGCAAACAACAGGGTTTCAGAAGATCGCTTCCAGCAGCTGCTTGTAGATCTGCGTAAGCTTCCGGAACAGATTGAACTTCTTCTGGGTCAGAAAGAAAAAATTCAGCATTTTGCCAACCGCTATGTAGGCGCAAAAGATATCTTCTTCATCGGAAGAGGAATTGACTATGCGATCTCTTTGGAGGGCTCCTTGAAGCTGAAGGAAATCTCCTATGTACATTCTGAGGCATATGCTGCAGGGGAACTGAAACACGGAACCATCTCTCTGATTGAAGACGGTACTCTGGTTGTAGCAGTATCCACCCAGCCTAACCTCTACCAGAAGACCATAAGCAATATTGTTGAAGTAAAAGCACGCGGTGCTTTTATCATGGCAGTAACAAGTGTAGAAAATCAGGCGATTGAAAAGGCTTCGGACTATGTGGTATATATCCCCCAGACCGATCCGCTCTTTACCAACTCACTGGCTATTATACCTCTTCAGCTTTTCGGCTATTATGTAGCAGTGGGCAAAGGCTGTGATGTCGACAAGCCACGTAACCTGGCTAAGTCGGTGACAGTAGAATAAATTATGTGATCAACAGAGAAGAGATTACAAGGCAGGAACGCTCATCTTGTTCCTGCCTTTGCTATAAATTTAAATTTTCACAAATGTATTATATTTTAATCACAGTTTGGTCACAAATGCAGGGTATACTGTGTTCATAAAGATAAGGAAAGGCAATGAACATAGGGTTCATCCTTTAGAAAGGAAAGAGGGAACAGATATGTACAATAATGATCTTTATTCCGGTGAAGGCGCCGGTACCAATACATCAGGCGCTAATAGCCAACAGAATCAGAACAACACAGAGAACAATTCTTACAATGCCGGAGCATCCGGTGAAAGCAGCCAGACCAACGGCTATTCCACCAGCTATGGCAGTGACAGCTATAGCAATTACAATTTCGGCAGCAGCAACAACGGCAGCAGCAACCATTACGGAAGTCAGAACAGCAGCTATGGAAGTGGTTACAGCAATAGCTACGCAAACAGCAACAGCAGTTCCGGTAATTCCGGTAAGAAACATAAGGAGAAAAAATCCGGCGGTTTCTTTAAAAAAGCACTCGTTAGTGTCTGCATGGGACTGTTCTTCGGCCTGTTTGCAGGAGTAGGCTTCTATGGGGTACAGTATGTGACAGGAAGCATGATATCTCAGGGAGAGCAGAATGCACCTGTTATCAGCAATGATGTGGAGAATCAGTCGGAGGATCTTGCAACAGACGAAAGTAAATCCGGCATTAAGCTGACCGATACCACAGAAGTAAGAGTCGTATCTTCCGATGTGTCCGATGTAGTGGACGAAGTAATGCCTGCAATGGTATCCATCGTCAATAATTATACTGAAACAAGTACCACTTTCTTTGGACAGAGCTACACTCAGGAGAAAGCTGCAAGCGGTTCCGGAATCATCGTTGGGGAAAGCGAAACCGAACTGCTGATTGTAACCAACCATCATGTTGTAGCGGATGCTACCAAGCTGGAAGTAAGCTTTATCGATGGTTCCGTTGCGGAAGCCCAAATCAAGGGTATGGATTCCGATATGGACCTGGCAGTAATTGCGATTCCTCTGGAATCACTTACTGAGGAAACCAAGAATACTATCGCTATTGCAACAATGGGTGACAGTGATGCCCTGAAACTTGGTGAGCCGGTCATTGCTATCGGTAATGCTCTGGGCTACGGACAGTCAGTAACCAATGGTATCATCAGTGCGCTGGATAGGGAGATTACTATAGAAGATGGGTCTGCCAATAGCTTTATCCAGACCAATGCAGCAATCAACCCCGGCAACTCCGGTGGTGCACTGTTGAACATCAACGGTGAGGTCATCGGTATCAACTCCAACAAGATCGGTGCTACAGCAGTAGAAGGCATGGGCTATGCAATACCGATTTCTGCAGCGGAGCCTATCATTGGCGAACTGATGCTGAAAGAGACCAGAAATAAAGTGGAAGATGGACAGGTAGGTTACATTGGTATTACCCCGCAGACTATTACCAGTAATTACTCTCAGACGTTAAGAATTCCGCAGGGTGTATATGTTGTCGAAGTACAGGAAGGCTCACCTGCCAGTGAAGCAGGACTGCTTACCGGAGATATCATCGTGAAGTTCGAGGGAGAGAAGATTTCCACACATGAAGACCTGCAGAATATCCTGCAGTACTACGGCGCAGGTTCTACTGTAACTGTAACGGTTAAGAGACCTCAGAACGGAGAATATCAGTCTGTAGACATACAGATTACCCTGGGTACCAGACCGAGTGATCTGCAGTGATAAATAAGCATAGACAATAAAGTATAGATACCTGAGAAGTATGACCGGGCAAAAGAACAATTTTTGCCCGGTTTTTGTTGTATTCTGTTTACAAGGATGGTAAAATCATAATTATCGGTGAAGAAAGGTATCCTTAGCGGATAAAAGGAAAGAACAATGGTAAAACATATTATTTTATGGCAGTTAAAAGATGAATATTCTGAAGAAGAAAAAACAGTGATAAAAGCAGAAATCAAAACGGGCCTGGAAGCGCTGCAGGGCAAAATCCCGGGACTTCTGGACATTAAAGTGCAGACCATCGGTCTTGCATCATCCAATGCTGACCTGATGCTGGATTCTTCTTTTGAGGACGAAGCAGCGCTCAAGGGGTATGCTGTTCATCCCGAGCATGTAAAAGTAGCGGACGAGAAGGTAAGACCTTTTACCAAGAGCAGAAGCTGTCTTGATTTTGAGGCATAATACCTGTTTAGAAAAAGTTTACTTCTATTAACAAAAGTTCTCTTGTATGAGAAGAAAGAATCCTTTATAATGAGTACAGCAAGAAATTGCAGAACAATGTTGCAGCTGCTGTGGAAATCAGACGGCAACGAATGAAATGATACAATTTATGGATTGTTAAGAGAGGGTAAAGGATTTATGTCAGATTTATTTGATAAAAATGATGAAGAATTAAAAGAAATAAACAGCGATGCAGAAATCATTGCGCAGGAAGATTCGAAAGAAGGTTCCGAGAAGGAGACTATTTCCCGGAAGAAAGATGCCTCCGACACTTCCAAAGCCGGTAAGAGCGACAACAGTGAGTATGAGGATGTCTGCTTTGTCTGCCGCAGACCGGAGAGCAAGGCCGGCAAGATGTTCAAGATGCCAAACAACATCTGTGTCTGTGATGACTGTATGCACAAGACCATGGATGCAGTAAGCCAGTTTGATTACCAGGGGATGTTCAACAACCCCAATTTCCAGAAGGAAATGGATGACATGGCTAAGAAGGGCGGCTTCCCCAACATCAGCTTCGTGAACCTGGCTGACTTAAGAGGCGACGGCGGCATTCCCAACAAACAGAAGTTGAAGAAGAAAAAAGAGAAAAAGGAAGAAGAACCGGTTCTGGATATCAAGAATATCCCTCCGCCACACAAGATCAAAGCCAGTCTGGATGAGTACGTGGTAGGACAGGAGCATGCCAAGAAAGTCATCTCAGTAGCAGTTTACAACCACTATAAGAGAGTCGCTACTAATACTATGGATGAAATCGAAATCGAGAAGTCCAACATGCTCATGATCGGACCTACCGGCTGCGGTAAGACCTATCTGGTAAAGACTTTGGCGCGACTTTTGGACGTGCCCCTTGCCATTGCAGATGCTACTTCTCTGACAGAAGCCGGCTATATCGGTGACGATATCGAAAGCGTAGTGTCCAAGCTTCTGGCAGCAGCCGATAATGACGTAGAGAAAGCAGAGCGCGGCATCATTTTCATTGACGAAATCGATAAGATCGCCAAGAAGAAGAACACCACTTCCCGTGATGTCAGCGGTGAAAGTGTACAGCAGGGTATGCTGAAACTCTTAGAAGGTGCCGAAGTAGAAGTACCTGTAGGTGCCAACAGCAAGAATGCCATGGTACCCCTTGCCACTGTAAACACCAGAAATATCCTGTTTATCTGCGGCGGCGCGTTTCCTGATCTGGAAGCCATCATCAAGGAGCGCCTGACCAAGACTGCTTCCATCGGTTTCGGCTCTGAATTGAAAGATAAATATGATAAAGATAAAAATATCCTTTCCAAGGTGACAGTGGAAGATATCCGTAAATTCGGTATGATACCTGAATTTATCGGCCGTCTGCCCATTATCTACACACTGGAAGGCTTGAACCGTGATATGATGGTGAAGATTCTGAAAGAGCCCAAGAATGCTATCTTAAAGCAGTACCAGAAGCTCTTAGAACTGGATGAGGTCAAGCTGGAATTTACAGACGGAGCGCTGGAAGCCATTGCCGATAAGGCTATGGAAAGAGACACCGGTGCCAGAGCACTTCGCTCTATTATCGAAGATTTCATGCTGGATATTATGTATGAGATCCCGAAGGATGATAATATCGGCAAAGTTACCATTACCAGAGAGTATATCGAAGGAACCGGCGGACCGGTGATCGATATCAGAAGTAATCAGGTGATGGGGAGAATTGAAGAATTGAAGGAGTACTCATAATATGTAACTGTTATTTCTTGGAACCGGAGCAGCCGGGACAATGAATATACCGGAGAATGAAATGAAAGAGGGAAAGCGTCGCTGTACATCGCTGATGATCGACGATAATGTGGTGGTAGATCTGGCACTCCAGTCATTTGACTATGCCACCAAACTGGATGCCGGGACAGAGAAAATCACCGATATTTTCCTGTCCCATACACATGCTGATCATTATAAAAAGGAAGTGCTTTTGGCTTATGCGGCAGCGGCGGATACGAAAATCAATTTTTGGTGCCACAAGGGTGCTGTGCCGCAGCTACAGCTTTCAGAGGAGGAAGCAGAACGTATTAACATTTGCCCTGTTGAAATTCTGGAGAAATGGGACACAGCAGGAATGAAGGTAACGGCCTTGCCTGCCAATCATCTTGTAGAAGCCAATTTGGATGAACAGCCCTTACATTTTATTTTTGAAAAAGACGGGAAAACACTCTTCTACGGATGTGACGGTGGATGGTTCCAGTCAAAAACCTGGGAGTACATGCGTAAGAATGCAGTGTTTGATGCTATGATTCTGGAAGCTACGGTAGGTGAATGTCCCGGCAACTTCCGAATCGGTACCCACAATACGTTCCCCATGCTTCGGCTTCTGATTGCGGCACTTTCGGAAAATGGGATGCTGAAAGAAAATACGATTCTGATCGGCAGTCATATCAGCGGTATAGGATTTGATGGAAATGATGATAAGGTGCGCGAGGAATTGGGGATGATTCTTGCACATGACGGGTTTTCAATAACCTTTTGACACCACTAAAATGCGATCTTGCTCAATTCAGTAGTTATAGCCAGGAAATGCAGAATATGATGCGTTTCCTGACTAAAATAATGGCTTTTCCGGAGGGTTTGTGCAAAATGAACAAAAGCAATAAAGCCTTTAAAAAGGGCGCTTTTGGGTTATAAATATGTCTCTTATGACTTGTTTTCCGTGAATTTTCCCGAAAATTTTCTACATCAATGTATCAGAAAAAATATTGCAACCTTTGGTGCAAGTATGCTATGATACCACTATCAATTTATGCGCATAACTGAATGATCTGAGTGGAAATCTGTTGATCGTGCTTTTTCTACCTGCATTGGTCAATCTTGGCATATCGCCCACATTTTCACTTGAGTTTAACGAAATACGGGCAGGCTAAGAGAAGTCTATCTTTTATTTTGATGCCCGTTTGTTGAATAGATGTAAAACAGATAAAATATATGTTTACATCCGTGCAAAAATGAGCTACAATAGGAGGTAGTGGATGGCAGAAAAGGATAAAGCAAAGAAGTCATTGCAGGAATATCCGGACGTATTTGCTGATATATTTAATGCAATGGTGTATAAAGGAAATAAAATACTGATCCCGGAGAAACTGAGGCAAATCGAAGGAGAGAGTATTTCGGCTCCCGGTGAATTGGAATTAAAACAGTTGTTTCGCGATGTAACCATGGAATATGAAGATGACGGTGTTCGTTACCTGCTTTTAGGTATTGAGAATCAGGATGGTGTCGATAATACCATGCCCTTACGTGGAATGGGAATGGACTATGCCGCATATGAGAAACAAGTAAGGCAGATAATGGCAGCTAATAAAGTAGCTGAGAAAGATGCCGGAAGCAGGAAGATTTACAGAAATCAGCAGCTGATTCCTGTTGTGACACTTATTCTCTATTTTGGGGAGTCCAACTGGTATGGCCCCAAGAGACTCAGAGATATGTTAAAAATGCCTGATGAAAATATATTTCCGGGAGTAAGCGATTACATACATGATTATGGAATGAATCTGGTAGTGCTTAAGAATCTGACTAAAGAAGAAGAGGAACGCTTTCAGTCGGATTTTAAGTATTTAGTGAAATATTTGCGGAATTGTAAAGATCCGGAGAAAGTGGTGAAATTGTATCGTGAGGAATTTGGTGATATGCTTCATCAGAAAGAGACTATGAGGGCGATGGCGGCGTTAACTAAGGATGAGAGGTATCTCACTGTGGAAGAAGGGCAAAAGGAGGAGAAGAAAATGTCGTGTGCGGTGTTGAATTATGTGGAAGCGAAAGCGGAAAAGAGAGGCGAAGTGAAATCTCAGATTGAGACGTGTCAGGAATTTGGAGTGACTAGAGAAGAAACATTGGTAAGAGTGATGCAAAAGTATGAGTTGAACGAAAATACTGCCAGAGATTATATGAATCAGTATTGGGTGGAATAATTCAGAATCAATGTAAATCCCTATTGACAAATCCTACATTTATGATAATATAAACATATGAACAATAATTCATATGAAATATCTGATTGGAGGAATTGTATATGAAAAAGACTTATAAAATCGAAGTAGATTGTGCTAACTGTGCCAGAAAGATGGAAGAAGCAACTAAGAAAGTGGAAGGCGTTGCCGATGCAACCGTCAGCTTCATGACACAGAAGATGAACGTAGAGTTTGCTGAGGATGCAGATATTAAAGCTGTTATGAGCAATGTGGTAAAGGCTTGTAAAAAAGTAGAATCTGATTGCGAGATTTATCTGTAAGAAATATATCAGAAACAGACAGTAATAGAAAATAAGCAGGTAAAAGACTATGACAAGAAAACAGAAAAAAGTATTATACCGCATCATTGCGGCACTGGTACTGCTTATTATTTTAGAATTGATTCCTGCTGAAGGCTGGCTGAAACTGCTTCTCTATCTGATTCCATACCTGGTAATCGGTTACGATATCCTGAAAAAAGCTGTGCTGGGTATCCTTCACGGAGAGGTATTTGATGAGAATTTCCTGATGGCAGTAGCTACTGTAGGCGCAATGCTTCTGGGGGATTACAAAGAAGGTGCGGCAGTTATGCTGTTCTACCAGATTGGTGAATTGTTCCAGAGTGTGGCAGTAGGAAAGAGCCGCAGGAACATCAGTGCGCTGATGGATATCCGCCCGGACTATGCCAATATAGAAGCGGAAGACGGCAGCCTTCAGCAGGTAGATCCTGATGAGGTGGAGATTGGAACAGTGATCATCGTACAGCCCGGAGAAAAAGTGCCTATCGACGGTGTGGTAGTAGAAGGCAGTTCTGCACTGAACACCAGTGCGCTGACGGGAGAGAGCATTCCACGTGAGGTGGAGACCGGAGATGAGGTCATCAGCGGATGTGTCAACCTTTCAGGCCTTTTAAGGATCCGTACCACGAAGCCTTTTGGCGAGTCCACAGTATCTAAGATACTGGAGCTGGTGGAAAATTCCAGCATGAAGAAGGCGAAAGCAGAGAATTTCATTACAAGGTTTGCCCACTATTATACACCTGCAGTCTGTTACAGTGCATTGGCACTGGCGATTTTGCCGCCGTTAGTCAATCTCCTCATGGGAAATCCGGCTGCATGGGCCGAGTGGGTGACAAGAGCGTTGACTTTCCTGGTTATCAGCTGCCCATGTGCTTTGGTAATTTCCATACCGCTAAGCTTCTTCGGAGGAATCGGCGGTGCATCCGCCTGCGGAATTCTTGTGAAAGGCTCTAACTATCTGGAAGCACTTGCTTCCACGAAATATGTGGTGTTTGACAAAACAGGTACCTTGACGGAAGGTGTCTTTAAAGTGACGCAGGTGTGCCCGGTGCAAAAAGCAGAAGACGAAGAATTACTTCGCTATGCAGCCTACGCAGAAAGCTATTCCACCCATCCTATCAGCAAGAGCCTGAAAGAGGCTTACGGTCGGGAAATAGACAGAAGCCTTATCGGCAATGTAGAAGAAATCAGCGGTCATGGTGTCATTGCTGTAGTAGAAGGTAAGAGCGTTGCTGCAGGTAATGCCAGACTGATGGAGAAACTGGGACTGAAGGCGGAAACTCCGGACCAGCCCGGTACAGTGGTACATATAGCAGTGGATGATGTGTACTATGGTTACATTTTAATTGCAGATGTTGTCAAAGCACACTCGGCCGAAGCCATTAAAGCCTTGAAAAATGCAGGTGTCCGTAAGACGGTCATGCTGACAGGAGATACCGCCCGGACAGCCAATGCTGTGGCCGCGCAGCTTGGGCTTGATGAGGTACGCAGTGAACTGTTGCCTGCTGATAAAGTACTTGAGGTTGAGAAGCTGCTTGAACAAAAGGGAAAGAGAGAAATCCTTGCCTTTGTGGGAGACGGTATCAATGATGCCCCTGTTCTTTCCAGAGCCGACATCGGAATCGCCATGGGCGCTCTTGGCTCAGATGCTGCCATTGAGGCTGCTGATGTGGTATTGATGGATGACAATCCACAGAAGATCGCTCTGGCCATCAGGATATCCGGAAAGTGCCTTCGCATTGTATATGAAAATATCGTCTTTGCTTTAGGTGTAAAAGGTATTTGCCTGATATTGGGTGCGATAGGTATTGCCAATATGTGGCTGGCGATTTTTGCAGATGTAGGTGTTATGGTAATTGCAGTACTGAACGCCGTCAGATGTTTAAAGGTTGATGAAAAATAGCTGATAAGAAAATACAAGTAAACAAATATAAGCAAATAATAAGACCCGCAGGCAATTGTCTGTGGGTTCTTTATCTATGGAAGATTCTTTGGTCGTATTTTGTGTTCATCATGTTACTGTCAGCAGCAAAGCTGAAACAGTAATTAGCTAAAAATGTTAGTAAATAGCATAATCGGAAATTGTATGAAAAGAGCGGGTTTATTATAATATAGTTAATAAGTTTGAACACTTGTAAGAATCAGAGAAAGGGTTAGGTAAGTAAATGAATACTGTAATTGAGCAGAACAAAGAGTGGATTGACGCTACCTGGGAAAAAATCGACAAGAAGCTGAGCCGTACAGCGGTAAAGAGTCGGAATAAAATTCCCTACACAACAACCGATGGCGTCCATGATAATAAAACAGGAGAGAAAATTACATGGTGGACTAACGGTTTCTGGGGCGGTATGATGTGGCTGATGTACAAGGCTACCGGCAACGAAGAATATAGAAAGACGGCAGAACGTTCTGAAGAATTATTGGACGATGCGTTGAAGCAGTATAAAGCTCTGCATCATGATGTGGGTTTCATGTGGCATCTTGTCAGCGGAGCAAACTATCGTATCACAGGTAATGAAGCTTCCTGCACCAGAAATCTTTTTGCGGCAGCTTCCCTGTTTTCCAGATACAATATCGATGGCGATTATATCCGTGCATGGAATGGAGATGCTCAGGCTGGATATTCTATCATCGACTGTCTGATGAACCTGTCTTTATTATATTGGGCATCCGATGAAATCGGTGACGACCGCTTCAAGAAGATAGCCATGAGACATATGGAAATGGCTATGCGTGACCATATCCGTCCGGATGGAAGCGTAAATCATATCGTAGACCACGAACAGAACAAAGTAGGCGTCAATAAAGTTTATGCAGGACAGGGCTACAGTGAGACTTCCTGCTGGTCCAGAGGCCTTGCATGGGCTGTGTATGGCTCTGTGATTTCTTATATCCATGCAGGAAAAGAAGAATATCTGGAAGCTGCCAAAAAGACTGCTGATTATTTCATTGATCACTGCAAGAAGACAGATTACCTCCCGGTAATCGATTTCTGTGCACCTGAAACACCTGTATACTATGACAGCACAGCCGGTGTCTGCGCAGCCTGCGGTATGCTGGAAATTGCAAAATATGTTTCTGAAGAGGAAGGCAGGAGATATACCCGGGAAGCCATCAATATCTTAAAGGCTTGCGATGAGCACTTCTGTAATTATGAAGAAAATGAAGATGCACTGGTGCTGATGGGCAGTGAGAGATATCCCAGCCAGGAATCTTTCTTCAAGGGAGTACATATTCCTATCGTATACGGAGATTTCTTCTTTGTAGAAGCGTTGTTTAAATTAAAAGGAAATGACTTCCTTATCTGGTAAGAACGGCATATGTGTGAACCGTTACCCGCAGACAATAGTCTGCGGGTTTTTGCATATATTTAGAAATAAGAGAATGAAAAAGATAATGTAAAAAGATATGGATTGTAAAGAAAGAATTCTGTCAAATGATTATCGAGACCTGATTGTAGATTATTCTGTCAGAGTAGGTAACGAGTCCGGTCAGGACCTGTGTTACACGGAAATCGATAACCTGTTCCGATTGGTATATGTAAATAAAATGAATGTTCCTCCCATCATGGATACCCCGGGAGAATACCAGATGATTCCCAAGCTGTTCGGTCTGATGCCTATCAGCGGCGGCAGCAGTGGCGGTCAGTTTGACCCGGCAGCTCTGACAGCCAGCGGAATTACCCAGGTACAGCGCCAGCCTTTAAATCTCACCGGAAGAGGCGTCATCCTTGCATGTATCGGTTCCGGCATCGATTACCGCAGTGAAGCATTTCGCGATGAAGAAGGCAATACCAGAATCATGTCCATTTGGGATCAGACCATACAGGACGGCAATCCGCCGGCAGGCTTCTTATTCGGAACGGAATATACGGGGGAAGAGATCAACAGAGCCTTGCAGGCAGAGAATCCTTACAGCATCGTACCCTCCAGAGACGAAGCAGGCCATGGTACTACCATGATGGAGGTGGCAGTAGGAAGCAGGTTAGTAGGCAGAGGCGGATTTACCGGGGCAGCTCCGGAGGCTGATATCGTGGTAATAAAGGTAAAGCAGTGCAAGCAATATCTGCGTGATTATTACATGCTTCCTGAGAACGTGCCTGCCTATGCGGAACAGGACATTATGCTGGCAGTAGAATATGCAGATTCCCTGTATGAAAAATACGACAGGCCTGTAGTAATCCTGATGGGCCTTGGAACCAACCGTGGATCGCACAGCGGAACTTCTCCCCTGGCACTGTATCTGAACAGCGTGGCAATCAAAAGAAGCCGAGCTGTGGTTGTTGCAGGCGGTGATGAAGGCAATTCTGCCCATCATTTTCAGGGAATGTTAAAAAGAGGTACCGATTCAGCATACCTGGGTACAATGGAAAATTACAGAGACGTAGAAGTGCGCGTGGGAGCAAATAATAGAGGTTTCCTCATGGAATTGTGGGGAAGCACCCCTGATATTTATAACGTTACCATCAGAACGCCGGGCGGCGAGAGTGTTCCCATGCAGCAATTGGGAATCGGCAAGAGCATCACCTACAATTTTATCTATGAACGTTCTGAGGTAACTGTCTCCAGCATTCTGGTAGAGCCGATATCAGGAGATGAACTGATTATTTTCCGGGTCGAGAACCCGACAGAAGGAATCTGGAATTTCCGGGTATCTGCATCAGGAATGGTTCATAATGGTGTCTTTCATATGTGGCTTCCTATTACACAGTTCCTTACCTCAGAGGCTTATTTTCTGGAACCGGATCCTTACACTACGCTGACGGAACCTGCTATGGCCATTAATACCATAGGTGTCTCCACTTATAACGACCAGAATAACAGCTTTTATATTGAATCGGGCAGAGGCTTTTCGCGAACAGGTCAGATCAGACCCGACTTTGCGGCACCGGGAGTAAACATCTCAGCTTTGAATGGCAGGAAGACGGGCAGCAGTATCGCGGCCGCAATCACCGCAGGAGGCATAGCACAGTTTCTGCAGTGGTCGGCGGTGGAACGCAATAATCAATATCTGGAGAGTAAGGAAGTGAAGAACTTTTTTATTCGGGGGGCATCGCGGAGTCCGGATTTGGTGTATCCCAATAAAGAATGGGGGTATGGGCGGCTGAATGTTGCCGGGACGTTTGATGTGCTGGCAGGGCTTTAGAAAGTAAGATTGTTTGTAAGTCACAGCATCTAAGCCAATGGTTTAGGTGCTGATTTTTTTGCCCGTAAGGCAGGTGAGAGAAGCCAAACATGAAAAAAAATGCAAAGCTCCAGGCTATCATATGCAATTTCGGAAAAGAGTATCCAAAACTGTTATTGTCATTGCTTTCAATCAATCGACAGTCCATAATTTATGTA
>JAFTVH010000068.1 GCA_017465845.1 Lachnospiraceae bacterium
CGATAATAATACCGCCGATAGAGTCATAATCTTCAGAACGAAGTTCCGTATTCAAGGCATTATTAATATCGTCCAGTTTCATGCTACCTTCCACAAGATAGCAACGCTCACCAACTTCCTGAATCAATTCTTCCTCGTCTTCATCATATTCATCACGAATCTCACCGACGATTTCTTCCAGAAGGTCTTCCAAAGTGATCATACCGACAGTAGCACCGTATTCATTCAGGACAAAGGCCACATTGGTAGTTTTCTCACGCATTTCCAACATCAGGTCTGCGCTCTTTTTGAACTCATATGTATAGTGAGCGTCACGCAAAATCTGCCCCACGGAGAAGTTATCAGGGTCTGCATTCAGGATAAAATCCTTGATGTTGATCAGACCGATGATATTATCTTTTTCCTCCTGATAGACAGGGAGACGGGTGTACATGGATTCTCTGAATACGCTCAAAACGGTATCATAAGATGCATCTATATTCACAGTGGTCATATTGATACGGGGAATCATAATATCCTTCGCCAGAGCATCGGAGAAATCAAACACATTGTAAATCATTTCTCTTTCTTCTGTTTCGATGACTCCATCCTCATGGCTGACATCCACATAAGTCTTCAAATCGGATTCCGTCATAGCAGAAGGCCTTTGATTGGGGTCAATGTGCATCAATTTCAGGATGAGGTTGGATAAAAAGTTAACTACAATGATAACAGGCGTCAGCAGATGCATGAGTCCATAAATGATTCCGCTGTATAACAGAGAAAGCTTTTCGCTGCAGAACATAGCCCAGGTCTTGGGAACAATTTCACCGCAGAGCAGAACAACTACCGTCAAGATACCGGTTGCGATTCCAACAGCCAGATTAATCCGCATAGCAAGTGTGGTAGCAAGCGCAGAAGCAGACAAATTCACGATATTATTGCCAATCAGAATCGTACTGAGCATCTTACTGTAATTACCCAGAATTTTGTTGACTTTGGCAGCGCGCTTGTCGCCTTCTTCTTCAAGCGTTCGCATACGGACACGATTCACGGTGCTAAGAGCCGTCTCTGCCGACGAAAAAAATGCGGACAGAATTACAAGAATTACCAGAACAATAAGTTGTATGACACTCGGGTCAACCAAAAAAAATCACTCCTTTTTCAGTGTGAACTGACACCCAAGCCAGTTCAAGTTTACAGTTGTAATAGAATATACAATACCTCACCGGTATTTGTCAAGTTTTTAGAGCCCTTCGCATATATTTTTTATAAAAAGTTAATAGTTGTACAACTATCCTTAAAAGGAGAAACATATGCAAAGACCTACAAGAACCCCCTCCACAGAAGAAACCTTCCCAATCCTTACCTTACTAAAATGCCTGCTTGCTTCGTTCCTTGTTACAGGCCTTTTATTACTCTTCTTAGCCCTGCTCCTCTACAAACTGGGGCTCACCGAAAAAATCGTCTCAATCGCCATCATCGCCATCTACGTTCTAGCCACCTTCCTCGCCGGCTTCCTCACCGGCAAGAAGTTGAAGACCCGCAAATTCCTCTGGGGATTTCTGGAAGGGATAGCCTATTTTGCAATTCTGACTGTCCTTTCCCTAATCCTGAATAGCACCCCGGGAAGCGCCCCCAATTCCATCCTCACGACGTTTGTACTCTGCGCCGCCGGAGGAACTCTCGGCGGCATGCTAAGCTAATATAGTCTGGATGAATTAAACAAATTTCAAAAAAACCCTTTTACAAATTATGATTTTATGGTATACTACAGAGAGTTTATTAGTCTATTGACTTTTAAAAGCATAAGGAGGCTATAAAATGAAACACATTAAGACATTAACAACAAGAGATTTAAAAGAGTCCATGAAGAAGGGCGGATGCGGTGAATGCCAGACTTCCTGCCAGTCAGCATGTAAGACTTCCTGTACCGTTGGTAACCAGAGCTGTGAGAAGCTGAAATAAGGAATAAGAAGTCCGAGACTAACGTAAGCAGCGATTCCTGTCGCTGCTTAATCTTTGTTGTAGAGGAAATGCGTTTGTTCGCAAAAAGAGAACTAGAAAGGAAATATACCTGTGATACATCAGTATAAAAATAACGGGTTCAATATCGTAATGGATGTGAACAGCGGTTCCATTCATGTGGTGGATGAAATCGTATATGATATGATTCCACTGGTGGAACCCCTGGTAAACGAAGGCATCAAGGATCCTGATACCATCAAGGCAGCAGTATTAAATCTGGCAAATATCCCTTATCCGGATGAACAGATCGTGGAAGCTGTGGATGAGGTACTGGCTCTTGAAAAAGAAGGGCAGCTATTTGCTCCTGATATTTATGAGAATTATGTATTTGATTTTAAGAAAAGGCAGACGGTAGTTAAGGCATTGTGTCTGCACATTGCTCACGACTGCAATCTGGCTTGTCAGTATTGTTTTGCGGAAGAAGGCGAATATCACGGCAGAAGAGCATTGATGAGCTTTGAAGTGGGAAAGAAGGCGCTGGATTTTCTGGTAGCCAATTCCGGCAACCGCGTCAACCTGGAAGTGGATTTCTTTGGCGGAGAGCCGCTGATGAACTGGCAGGTGGTTAAAGACCTGGTAGCTTACGGCAGAAGCCTGGAGGAACCTCATAATAAGAAATTTCGTTTCACACTGACCACCAATGGTGTGCTGTTAAATGATGACATTCTGGAATTTGCCAATAAGGAAATGGCGAATATCGTTTTGAGCATTGACGGACGTAAGGAAGTGCATGATAAGATGCGTCCGTTCCGCGGCGGTCAGGGCAGCTATGACTTGATCGTACCTAAGTTCCGGAAGGTGGCTGAGAGCAGGAATCAGACGAATTATTATGTGAGAGGTACGTTTACGCATAATAACCTGGACTTTGCAGAGGACGTGCTGCATCTCGCAGATCTTGGCTTTGAACAGATTTCCGTGGAGCCGGTAGTAGCGCAGCCTACCGATTCTTATGCGATTCAGGAGGCAGATATTCCCGGGCTGAAAGAGGAATATGATAAGCTGGCGGTAGAGATGATCAAGCGTCGCAGAGAGGGAAGACCTTTCAACTTCTTCCATTTCATGATCGATCTGCAGGGCGGTCCTTGTGTGGCAAAGAGACTTTCCGGCTGTGGTTCCGGTACAGAGTATCTGGCAGTAACACCCTGGGGAGATTTGTATCCCTGCCATCAGTTTGTGGGAAATGAAAAGTTCCTCATGGGCAATGTGGATGATGGAATCGTAAGAGAGGACATCAGAGACGAATTCAAATGCTGTAATGTCTATGCCAAGGACAAGTGCAAGAAGTGCTTTGCCAAGTTCTACTGCAGCGGCGGATGTGCTGCCAATTCTTACAATTTCCATGGCAATATCAATGATGCATATGACATCGGCTGTGAATTGCAGAGGAAGAGAATCGAATGTGCAATCATGCTGAAGGCCGCACAGGCTGAGGATGAGGCATAACGATAGAAACACAAGGAAAGAATGGAGAGAAGAGACATGAAGAAAAGTAAGGCAATTGTAATCCTGCTTGTCATGGTGATCGCACTGCTCGGAGTCGGTTATATCGATATCTGGGGTGTAAATGCTGATGGTTCGGGAAGTGCTTCCGACATCAAGCTGGGTCTTGACCTGGCAGGCGGTGTCAGTATTACATATCAGGTAGTGGGAGATGAAGAGCCCAGTGCTACCGATATGAGTGATACGGTGGCCAAGCTGCAGAAGCGTGTATACAATTACAGCACTGAAGCAATTGTATATCAGGAAGGTGCAGACAGAATTAATATTGAAATCCCCGGCGTATCAGATGCAAACGCCATCCTGCAGGAACTGGGAAAGCCCGGTTCATTGTATTTCATTGCCGAGACGGATGCTGACGGTAATGCTAACTACAGCATGCAGTTGAATGCAAACGGGTATTATGAGTATGCTTTGAACAAGACTATTGAAGAACTGGAAGCAGACGGTTCCATAGTTCTTGTGGGTACTGATATCAAGGACGCTCAGGCAGGAAGTCAGCAGGATCAGCTTGGCAATTCAGAGTTCATGGTACATTTGACCATGACAGACGAAGGAAAAGAAAAATTTGCCGAAGCTACCAGAAAAGCTTATGACAACGATGAGACACTTGGTATCTACTATGATGGCAGTTTTGTCAGTGTACTTTCTGTAAATGCAGTACTGACAGACGGAACTGCTTCAATCAGTCCTATGGAGTCATATGAAGCTGCTGAAAATCTGGCATCTACCATCCGTATCGGTGGTCTGAAGCTGGAACTGGAAGAGCTGCACTCTAAAGTAGTAGGTGCACAGCTTGGTGTAGAAGCCATCGATACCAGCTTGAAGGCAGGTGCTATCGGTTTTGTAATTGTAGTTATTTTCATGATAGCAGTATATTATATCGCAGGTGTGGCATCTACAATTGGCTTGAGCTTGTATGTAGCACTGATCGTGCTTCTTTTGAATGGTTTTGACATGACCCTGACGTTGTCCGGTATCGCAGGTATCATCCTGTCCATCGGTATGGCAGTAGATGCCAATGTTATCATCTTTGCACGTATCAGAGAAGAAATTGCAGCCGGAATGTCTGTAAAGACTGCTATGAAGGTTGGTTTTGATAAGGCACTGTCTGCTATCGTTGACGGTAATATCACCACCCTGATTGCGGCAGGCGTGCTTCTTTTACTGGCTCCCGGAAGTGTGAAGGGCTTTGCACAGACACTGGCTCTTGGTATCGTATTGTCCATGTTCACTGCACTTGTCATCACCAAGCTGATTATGCAGGCTTTCTATGCGCTGGGTATCAGAGACAAGAAGTGGTATGGTGTGGCGAAAGAGCATAAGACCATTGATTTCCTCTCCAAAAAGGGAATCTTCTTTGGTATCTCCATTGCAGTCATTGCTGCAGGATTTATCGTAATGGGTGTGAATAAAGTGACCACCGGTGATGCGCTGAACTTCAGCCTGGAATTCAAGGGAGGTACCGCTACCACGGTAACCTTTAACAGCAATAAGACCCTGGAAGAGGTTAACAGCGAAATCGTTCCTCTGGTTGAGGAGATTATCGGAAGTGCAGTTCAGATTCAGACTGTTCAGGATTCCAATGAAGTAATCTTCAAGACTTCTACACTTGATGTAGAGCAGAGAGAAGCACTGAATGAGATGTTTACAGAGACCTTTGGGGTAAAAGAAGACAAGATTACTTCCGAGACCATCAGTTCCACTATCAGTGACGAGATGACAAGAGATACGATTATTGCGGTTATCGTAGCTATTGTATGTATGCTGATTTATATTCGCGTACGTTTCAGCGATATCCGTTTTGGTGTCAGCAGCGTAGTGGCACTTCTTCATGATGTATTGGTTGTACTTGCTTTCTATGCAGTGGCAAGAGTATCTGTGGGTAACACCTTTATTGCGTGTATGCTGACCATAGTAGGTTATTCCATCAATGCAACCATCGTTATCTTCGACCGTGTAAGGGAGAACATGAATACGATGACCAAGAAAGATACCTTAAAGGATGTGGTGAATAAGAGCATCACTCAGACATTGTCCAGAAGTATCTTTACATCACTTACGACTTTCATCATGGTAGCTGCTCTGTATATTCTGGGTGTAACCAGTATCCGTGACTTTGCACTGCCTTTGATGGTAGGTATCGTGGCAGGTGCTTATTCCTCTGTGTGCCTCACAGGTGCAGTATGGTATGTGCTGAGAACAAAGTTCCCGCCTAAGGCAAGCAACTAAAAACGGTCTGATGCAGATTAATAAAAATAAGTGACAAAAAAGAATCCGGAGATGTTTCTCAGGATTCTTTTTTATTCATATTGGAAAAGAGGCATTTATTTGTAGAGAAGGCTCCTCACCTGCCTTTGCCTGAATCTTTCCATTATGTGCTGCCACGATTGCTTTTGCTACAGACAGGCCAATTCCGTATCCTCCCGTTTGGGAGTTACGGGATGGATCTATCCGATAAAAGCGATCAAATAATAAGGGCAGGCTTTCCCCGGGGATAGGATATTCAGTCGTATTCGTTACAGATAATACCAGCATTTTATTCTGTTTTTCCAGTGCCAGAGAAACAGTGCCATTGTCAGGAGAATATTTCAGCGCATTATCTAACAGGATGCTGATTAATTGTCGGATTGCTTTTTCATTGCCTGTTAGGGACAACATTGGTTGGATATGACACAAAAAAGTTTTCCCTTGCGTCTGAGCCAATGCCTGAAAAGATAAGGCCGTTTCACTTACTAAATCTGAAAAAGAAAATTCGATCATTTGCATGGAATCAGATGATTCCTCCATCCGGGCCAGATAAACAAGATCATTTGTCAATGAAGTCAGCCTTTTGGCCTGTTTCTGTATATCTTCCAACCATTCATTTTTGCCGAATTCCATTTCCAGAACGTCTGCATCCGCATTAATAATGGTTAATGGTGTTTTTATTTCATGACCTGCATCTGTAATAAAGCGTTTCTGCTTTTCGTAGCTTTCGGAAATCGGACGTACAATTTTGTTGGAGAAAAAAATGATAATAGTAAACACCAAAATGTAACCGGCAATGGAAATTCCCACACTTGCAAGAAGAAAATCTCTGAAGGAATCAAGTTTTCTTCCGCAATCCAGAAATATAACTCGTGTGACACTATCTTCCCTCTGAACCATATAGCGGAAATCATCAACAAATCCGTGATCGCGATTTTTACTTATGACAGTTTGGGCATACTTGATGGCTTTCGAAGTATCAACGGAAATAATACGGCTTGTCTCTGCCTGATTCACAGTATAAGAGTCACTGTTCAGCGAAACAGAAAAGTACCTGGACTCATACGGGATCTCAGGGGACATATCCGGCAGCAGCTCATTACTCTTTTTTCCTCTATTCTTTATGGAAGGGAAGGAGCCTTTATTTTCCGATAAGATTGCAAGAACATCATCTGCATCCTCAGCGACTCCGTTATAGTTTACAATATTAATACCGGCAATGATGATGGTAAGTACGAGGAATAGAGCAGTCATTGATAGCAGGATAAATTTTATTTGTAGTTTTTTTATCATGAGTTTTCCTCCAGTGAGTATCCTGCATTGCGCGCTGCTTTGATTTGGATATTGGCATGAAGGGCACTGAGCTTTTTGCGCAGATAAGAGATATATACCCAAACTACATTGATTTCTGCCTCAGAATCATAGCCCCATATTTTCTCCATGAGTCTTTCCGTTGAGAAGAGATTTTGCGGATTGGACATGAAAATCTCCATCATCTGGAATTCCTTATTTGCCAATCGAAAGCTGCCGGAGGGAGAGGAAAGCTCGAAGGTTGCCAGATCCAGTGTGATGTTTCCAAAGGTCAGCTTGGAAGCTACGGTATTTTGGTTTCTGGTCATAGCACGGATCCTTGCGAGAAGTTCCCTGGTATCAAATGGTTTTGTCAGGTAATCATTGGCTCCGCTATCCAATCCCAATACCTTTTCATCAATTTCTGATTTTGCTGTCAATATTAAAACAGGAATGAAATTGCCTTGCGCTCTCAGTTTTTGGAGTACTGTGATTCCGTCCATTTTAGGCATCATAATATCCAGAATGGCAGCATCATATTCGCCGGTTTCAAGGTAAGCGAGAGCATCTTCCCCATTGTAGACAGCTTCTGCTGTGTAATTATTCTTCTCTAATATTTTAACAAGAGCCCTTGATAAAGAGTGTTCGTCTTCTGCCAGTAATAATCTCATAGTACACCTGCTTTCTGTTTTTTACCAGTATATCATATCTCACAAATAATAAATAGAAATAAAATGAAAGTATTTTTAAGTCCAGTTAGGGTTTGTCTTATATACTTTCACCTATGAGGAGGTAACTGCTATGGCTTATCAAGCTGTTTTCAAAAGATATGAATTGAAATATCTGCTCACAGCGGAGCAGAAAGCAAAGATAGTTGAAGCAATGGAGCCCTATATGGCTTTGGACAAATATGGACGCACCACAATCCGTAATATCTATTTTGATACTGACAATTACCGGCTGGTTCGTCACTCAATTGACAGACCGGCCTACAAAGAAAAACTGAGAATGCGGAGTTATAGCAAAGCCAGTCCGGGGAGTACTGTTTTTGTGGAATTGAAAAAGAAGTATGATTCCGTAGTGTATAAGCGTCGTGTATCAATGACAGAAGAGGAGGCAATGGAGTGGGTGACAGGTGTAGCGCATTGCAGGCAGGAAACGCAGATTTCGGATGAAATCGATTATTTTCTGTCTTATTATGAGACTTTGCATCCTGTAGTATTCCTTTCCTATGAAAGGGAGGCATTCTATGCAAAAGACGGAAGTGATTTTCGCGTGACCTTTGACGATCATATTCTCTGCCGCCGGGAAGAATTGTCGCTGGAATCGGATGTGTGGGGAACTTCCTTATTGGAAGACGGGATGGTATTGATGGAAATCAAGTGCTCAGGAGGGATTCCTTTGTGGATGACCCATGTGCTGTCCCGGGAACATATTTACAAAACCTCTTTTTCAAAATACGGCACTGCTTATCAGACAATGATTTATCAAAATACAAAAGGAGACTTATTATATGTCTAATATTTTTCGCGGGCTGTTTGACACGGATATGACAAGTGTCATCAGCGTAACTGACTTTTTTTTATGTATCGGCTGTTCCCTGTTGATCGGCCTTATTCTGGCGTTTAGTTTTATGTACCGTTCCCATTATACCAAGAGCTTTGTTGTGACGTTAGCGCTGCTGCCTGCAGTTGTCTGCGTTGTCATCATGATGGTCAATGGCAATGTTGGAGCGGGTGTGGCAGTTGCCGGGGCATTCAGCCTTGTGCGCTTTCGCTCTGCACCCGGTACCGCGAAAGAAATTACCATGCTGTTTTTGGCTATGGGTGCGGGCTTGATTGCAGGTATGGGCTACTTGAGTTTTGCACTGCTGTTCACTATTATTATGTGTCTGCTCAACATAGTTTACAATCGGCTGGATTTTGGCACGAAAAGAAACGCTGCTATTTATAAGACACTGAACATCACAATTCCCGAAGATTTGGATTATTCGGATGTATTTGACGGTATTCTGGAGGAGTATGCCACTTCTTTTGAACTGGTTCGCGTGAAAACGACCAACATGGGAAGTATGTTCCGGCTTACATATAACTTGACATTAAAAGAAGCGGTAAAAGAAAAAGAAATGATTGATAAACTTCGCTGCAGAAACGGAAATCTGGAAATCACTGTTTCCAAGCAAGAGACAACCGTTGCAGAGCTGTAAAGAGGAGGTCAGGTTGAATGAAAAAAAATCATATTCAGATTGGGGCTTTGTTGCTGATGTCCTTATTATTGAGCGCGTGCGGACAGGATTCTGTCTCCACGGACTCAGAACCGGAAAGTAGTAATAATAGTGAATCAGTGGATATATCAAGCACGGGCGCTGTGGAGAATAATTCAGAAATGTTTTCAGACAGAGACTTTGAAGTGGGTTATGCTGAAAGTGAAAGTGCCATCATATTATTAAATGGCGATTCGGCTGCATGCAGTTCGGATACAGTCCGGATTTCCGGCAGCACAGTCACCATCATGGATGAGGGGACTTACATTCTTTCAGGTACTCTGAATGATGGGATGATTATCGTCAATTCGGATAAAAAGGATAAGACACAGTTAGTTCTGGATGGAGTTTCCATTCACAGTGAAACATCTGCGCCTATTTATATTCTGCAGTCGGATAAAGTGTTTATCACTATGGCAGAGGACTCTGAGAATACGCTTTCCAATGGAGGCAGTTTTACTGCAATAGACGAGAATAATATCGATGCAGTCATTTTTTCAAAAGAGGATTTGACACTGAATGGTTCAGGGACGCTGACAATTACCTCACCGGCAGGACATGGTATCGTTTCTAAGGACTCCCTGACGATCACCAGCGGAACCTATGATATCAGTTCTGCTTCCCATGCCCTGGCAGGTAAAGATGATGTCAGTATTGCAAATGCTGTTTTTGCCATTACTTCCGGTAAGGATGGTATCCATGCTGAAAATACAGATGATGCAGCGTTGGGGTTTGTCTATATTCAAAACGGTACGTTTGACATCACTTCCGAGGGAGATGGTATGAGCGCCGCTGCATATATACAGATTGAAGATGGCAGCTTCCATATTACTTCCGGCGGCGGGAGTGAGAATGCCGAGAAACAGACTTCAGATTCCTGGGGAAACTTTATGGGTGGAGGAAAAGGCCGTGGTGGCAGCAGAGGCGGTTCTTATGGCGGTTTAACGAATACGGTAACCGATGAAGATGAAGATAGTACAAGCATCAAGGGAATTAAGGCGGTCGGCGATCTGGTCATAAATGGAGGTGATTTCACGATTGACTCGGCAGATGATTCTGTACATTCTAATGCATCTGTGACGATAAATGGCGGAACTTATGAGATTACATCCGGCGATGATGCCTTCCACGCTGATGAAACATTGACAATTACAGCCGGTAAGATAAATATTACGGAAAGCTATGAAGGTTTGGAAGGCCTCAGCATCGAGATACAAGGGGGCGACATTGTCCTGACAGCAAGCGACGATGGCCTGAATGCTGCAGGTGGTACAGATCAAAGTGGATTTGGTGGGCGCCGCGGCAACGAGATGTTTGGAGGCGCAGGCAGCGGTTCGTCTTCGGGAAGTATTGTAATTTCAGGCGGCACAATTAATGTGACTGCTTATGGTGATGGCATTGATTCCAATGGAACTCTGGAGATTACTGATGGTTATATAACTGTATGCGGTCCGATGCAGGGGGATACTGCAACTCTGGATTATGATGTAAGTGCCGTTATTGCAGGAGGTACCTTTATCGGAACAGGTGCTTCAGGCATGGCTCAGACTTTTAGTGATGCCAAACAGGGAATAATTGCCGTCGGCGTCGGAAATCAGTCAGCAGGTACTCAAATCAAGCTGACTGATAGTAAGGGAAACACTGTACTTACACACACACCCGAGCTTTCTTTTGCTGTTGTGATTATCAGCAGCCCTGATATTATCTCAGGGGATACATATACGATGACTGTGGGTTCTATCTCAGGAGAAATAACTGTCAACTAATTGATGGAGATATAAAGAAGGAGTAATTATCACTATGGAAAAATGGCTGGTCAGTGCCAAAAAAGCAGATTTTAATGCCTGGGCCCAAAAGTTTGGAATCTCCCCCGTACTTGCCAGGATTATCAGAAACAGGGATATTACGGAAGAGGCACAGGTCAGGAGCTTTTTACAAGGTACCCTGGAAGATTGCCACAGTCCATGGCTTTTATACCATATGGAAAAGGCAGTAGACTTGATACTTCAAAAGATACAGGAGAAAGCACCTATCCGTGTTATCGGAGATTATGATGTGGATGGCATTTGCTCTTCCTACATACTGACCAGAGGCTTACAGCTATTAGGAGGCTGTGCCGACACTGCGATTCCTCACAGGATTCATGATGGTTATGGCTTGAATGAGCATTTGATCGAGACTGCCAGGCAGGACGGTATCAGGATGATTGTCACCTGTGACAACGGAATTGCTGCAGTATCACAGATTGCACTTGCCGGAGAATATGGCATGACAGTAGTAGTGACAGACCACCACGAAGTACCCTTTACAATGGAAAATGGTGAAAAAAAAGAACTATTGCCTCAGGCAGATGCCATTGTGGATCCCAAGCAGCAGGCTTGTCAGTATCCTTATAAAAATATCTGCGGAGCGGTAGTAGCGTATAAGCTGATTCAGGCATTGGCAGAACGAACCGGAAGTAAGCTGCTTACGGATGCAATGGAAGAATTGCTTCAGTTTGCGGCAATTGCTACCGTTTGTGATGTGATGGAATTGAAAGACGAGAACCGTATCCTCGTAAAAGAAGGTCTGAAACGTTTGAAAGTAACACAGAATCTGGGACTGCGGGCACTGATTGAAGTCAATGGGATTGATTCGTCCAAGCTTTCCGCATATCATCTGGGTTTTGTCATCGGTCCCTGCCTCAATGCCACAGGTCGTCTGGATACTGCCCTGAGGGCACTGGAACTGCTGGAAAGCAAGACAAAGCAGGAGGCTATGAGTGCTGCTTCAGAGCTGAAGGCTTTGAATGACAGTCGTAAAAACCTGACACAGAAGGGTGTGGAGCAGGCTATACAATATATTGAAAGTCATCAGATGCAGGAAGACCGGGTAATGGTAGTCTATCTTCCTGAGGTGCATGAAAGCTTGGCAGGTATCATTGCAGGTAAAATCAGAGAAAGCTATTATAAGCCTGTTTTTGTACTGACGAAAGGGGAGGAAGGGGTGAAAGGCTCAGGCAGAAGCATTGAGACTTATCACATGTATGAAAACATGACTGCAGTAAAGCATTGCTTCAGCAAATTCGGCGGTCACAAGCTGGCAGCCGGTATGTCTCTGGCAAAACGCTGCGATTCTTTGGAAGAGGATGTGGAAGCTTTCAGGCGGGAATTAAATGAAATCTGTACCTTAACGGAAGATGATCTGGTACCCAGGGTCCACATTGATGTTCCCATGCCAATATCCTACGCTACCGGAGAACTGGCGGAAGATTTGAATTTACTGGAGCCCTTTGGCGTAGGCAATCCTAAGCCCCTTTTTGCCCAGAAGGATCTCCGCTTCATCCGAGGCTGGAAAATGGGCGCAAAACAAAACTTTGCCCGCTACAAAGTCCGCACCCCGGAGGGGACAGAAGCCGACCTTGTATTCTTCGGCAATATCGACAATTTTGCTGCTTTCCTGGATCAAAAATACGGTCCCGGTTCAGCCGCAGCATTGTACAGTACATACTGTAATTATTCGGTATCCGTAACGTACCAACTATCCATCAACTCCTACCGCGGTACCGAGTCCCTGCAATTTATCATGCAGAATTATTGTTAGATGCCGGCTCGAAGCACCACTGCTTACCGGTGCTATAAGGGCTTATTGTAATCCCTTATTTCGTTAAAATTTTTATCTTTATTTTATAAAACCCTTATAGAATGGACACACTTTAGACACATTTTCACAGTATAGTATATTTCAGATAGTTGATGAACTCACTATCTCCCCCCCTCATAAGAAAATCGCGGAAAGGCTCCGGTTTCGACCGGAGCCTTTCCGTGTAGCTCAAAAATAGTCCTTGTAATATACCCTCTTGGGGTATATAATAACCAGAGATATTCTGGATGGAAAAGAAGATACTGTAGATGAACTGGTAACTACCCTTCAGAAGCTGATGAAATAATGCTTAAAATATTGTATAGGAGGTCAATATGGAACAATATACAGTAACAGGCATGAGTTGTGCAGCCTGCAGTGCCCGGGTGGAGAAAGCGGTAAGTAAGGTGGAGGGAGTGTCATCCTGCAGTGTCAGTCTTTTGACTAATACTATGGGGGTGGAAGGAACAGCTTCAGCTCAGGAGATTATCAGGGCGGTGGAAGCCGCCGGGTATGGTGCCGCGAGAAAGGAAAGCGGAAGTTACGGAAAACAGAATGCGAATAGTGCGGGTGATGCGAATAAAAATGGTGAAGGGATGTCCGCAAGTGGCTTGGAAGACGCCTTAAAGGATCGGGAGACTCCGAGTTTAAAGAAGCGCCTGATTGCGTCTCTGGGATTTCTCGTGATACTGATGTACATTTCCATGGGGCATATGATGTGGAACTGGCCGCTGCCGGCATTTCTTGCCGAAAATCATGTGGCCATGGGACTGATTCAGCTGCTTCTGACCATTGCAATTATGGTCATCAATCAGAAGTTTTTTATCAGTGGATTTAAAAGTCTGATACACAGGGCGCCCAATATGGACACTTTGGTGGCACTAGGAGCCGGAGCGGCTTTCGTTTACAGTACCTATGCATTGTTTGCCATGACGAATGCACAGATGCAGGGAGATATGAAAGGTGTCATGTCTTATATGCACGAGTTCTACTTTGAATCTGCAGCCATGATTCTGGCGTTGATTACGGTAGGAAAGATGCTGGAAGCCAGATCAAAGGGTAAGACCACCGATGCTTTAAAAAGTCTGATGAAGCTGGCCCCCAAAACAGCTACTGTTATCAGAGAGGGTCAGGAGACAAAAGTCGGCATCGAGCAGGTGAAAAAGGGAGATATCTTTGTGGTTCGTCCCGGAGAAAATATTCCGGTGGACGGTGTCGTGTTGGAAGGAAGCAGTGCAGTGAATGAAGCAGCACTGACCGGAGAAAGTATCCCGGTGGATAAAACAGTGGGTGACAGCGTATCTGCGGCTACTGTGAATCAGTCAGGTTTTATCAGATGTGAGGCAACAAGAGTGGGAGAGGACACCACCCTATCTCAGATTATCCGGATGGTCAGTGATGCAGCTGCGACTAAGGCTCCTATTGCAAAAGTGGCAGACCGGGTATCAGGTGTCTTTGTGCCGGCTGTTATAACGATTGCATTGATTGCTATCGCAGTATGGCTGCTTGCGGGAGAAAGTATTGGCTTTGCATTGGCAAGAGGTATTTCGGTTCTGGTTATCAGCTGTCCCTGTGCCCTGGGACTTGCGACTCCCGTTGCCATTATGGTAGGAAACGGCATGGGAGCGAAGAACGGTATCATGTTCAAGACGGCGGTATCTCTGGAGGAAGCCGGGAAAGTGCAGATTGTGGCACTGGATAAAACAGGTACCATTACCGGCGGAGAGCCAAAGGTTACTGATATAATACCTGCCGGTGGTATCAGCGATGCTGAACTTCTAACATATGCTTCCGCGCTTGAGCAGAAAAGCGAGCATCCGTTGGCAAGAGCGGTACTTGTATATACAACCGAAAAACAGATTTCGTCTCCTGAAGTCGCAGATTTTAGCGCGCTTCCCGGTAACGGGCTTTCTGCAAAGTATGATGGTGCCATACTTTACGGCGGCAATTACCGATTTATCAACAGCAAAGCCAATGTGCCGACCGAGTTTAAGATCTGTTCGGAGAAGCTTTCCGAACAAGGCAAAACACCGCTGTTCTTTGCGATAGATGAAAAAGTGATTGGAATGATCGCAGTGGCAGATGTCATAAAAGAAGACAGTCCACAGGCTGTAAAGGAACTGCAGAATATGGGCATCCATGTGGTCATGCTGACAGGTGACAATGAAAGGACTGCCCGCGCAATCGGTGCCCAGGCAGGAGTCAATGAGGTCATAGCCGGTGTGCTGCCGGATGGCAAGGAAAGTGTAATCCGTGCGTTGCAGGAAAAAGGAAAAGTGGCTATGGTTGGTGACGGTATCAATGATGCTCCTGCATTGACCAGAGCAGATATCGGTATAGCCATTGGTGCCGGTACCGATATTGCCATAGATGCTGCAGATGTAGTCCTGATGAAGAGTAAGCTCAGTGATGTACCGGCTGCCATTCGTTTGAGCCGCGCCACATTAAAAAATATCCATGAAAATCTCTTTTGGGCCTTTTTCTACAATGTGATAGGCATTCCTTTGGCAGCAGGTGTATGGATTCCTCTGTTTAACTGGCAGCTGAATCCCATGTTCGCAGCGGCAGCCATGAGCCTGTCCAGTTTCTGTGTGGTGACCAATGCGCTGCGGCTGAATCTGTTTAAAATGCATGATGCCGGCAAAGATAAAAGGATAAAGAATGCTATTGCAACATCAGATAAAATAGAAAACGTCAGCTGTACATCAGACAGCTGCTGCATATATGGAAAGAAAGATGAGGACAAATCTATGGAAAAGACAATGAAAATCGAAGGAATGATGTGCGGACACTGTGAGGCAAGAGTAAAGAAAATTTTAGAAGCATTACCGGAAGTGACAGAAGCAGTTGTAAGTCATACGGAAGGAACAGCAGTAGTGAAGCTGAATGCAGAAATTGCTGATGATGTGTTGAAGAAGGCAGTGGAAGACCAGGATTATACTGTTGTATCTGTACAGTAAAAGCTTGTGATTCCGGAGGAATGGAGAGAGCGATGAAACAAATTACAGACAATATTATTTATGTTGGTGTAAACCGGCAGCTGCAAATTCCATGCAGCTGCCGGTTTACTGACTAGATAGATTAGTGAAGGAATAATCGTATCAGCTTCAGATAAGCTTTCTTATAAGGCTGATACCTCATAGGCATATCAAGCCAGCAGTATTTCTTTACGATACTCTTTTCATGGCTGAAAGTATCAAAGCTCTTTTTTCCATGATAAGAACCCATGCCGCTATTGCCTACACCGCCGAAACCCATTTCCGAGGTGGCAAGATGAATGACTGTGTCGTTGATACATCCGCCGCCAAAGGATACACGCTTTAAGAAGCGCTTCTCATAACTCTTGTCACTCGTGAAAAGATAACAAGCAAGGGGCTTCTCACGGGATGTGACAAATTGCTCTGCCTCATCCAAAGTATCGTAGGTGATAATGGGCAGGATAGGACCGAAAATTTCTTCCTGCATCACAGGATCATCTGCGGTTACATTGTCTAAAATCGTAGGAGCAATCTGCAGGGTGTCTTCATGGTACTCCCCGCCCAGAATTGTTTTGGAGGAGTCAATCAGTTCCAAAAGGCGATCAAAGTGTTTCCGGTTGATGATTTTACCGTAATCCGGATTGTTAAGGGGCTGAGCACCGTACATTTTGACAATTTGTTCTTTCAGCAAAGGCACAAAAGCATCCTTTATTTTACGGTCTATCAGTACGTAATCAGGTGCTACGCAGGTCTGGCCGCAATTTAAGTACTTACCGAAGGCAAGTCTTGCTGCGGCAATTTTGAGATCAGCAGTACTGTCTATGATGCATGGGCTTTTGCCGCCCAGCTCCAGGGTGACGGGAGTCAGGTGGGCAGAGGCTTTTTCCATAACAAGCTTTCCGACAGTGACACCACCGGTAAAGAAGATATAGTCAAAACGCTGATTCAGAAGCTCTGTATTCTCAGCACGGCCGCCTTCCACTACAGCAACATACTCCTCGGGAAAAACATCCCGGATAATCTCGGCAATGACAGCAGAAGTGGCAGAAGAGTAGGCGGAGGGCTTGACAATACAACAGTTCCCGGCAGCCAGTGCTCCGATCAAGGGCTCCATACAAAGCATGAAAGGATAGTTCCACGGCGACATGAGCAGGACACATCCATATGGCTCCTGAACCGTAAAGCTGTGCGCATGAAAATTAGCCAGTCCGGTGCGGTGTGTTCTGGGGCGTGCCCAGCGCTTCAAGTGGCTGATTTGATAGGAAAGTTCACTTAAGGTCAAACCTGTCTCACACATGTAGCTTTCAGTTTCTGATTTTCCAAGGTCTTTTTTCAAGGCATCATGAATCCGGGACTCGTATTTAATAATTGCTGCTTTCAGCTTCTTGAGCATGGAGAGACGATAATTTACGTCAATCGTAGCATGGGACTGAAAGTAAGCTCTCTGGTTCTTCACAAGCGCTGAGATTTCCATTGTATTGCCTCCTATATCTGCCTCACTTTATGCCTTAGTTACATAAATAATTCCAAACGCTTCCGGTCCGATATGCGTACCGATGGTAGGACCTATCTGAAACCGGGCTGTTGACTGAATACCAACGTCTGCCAGTTTCCCTTCAAATTTTGTACAGTTCTCTGTACCGTAAGTATAGACCGTATAGATAGGATAATCGGGATCCAGTTCCAGGGTTTGCACATGCTTTAGCAGGCTGCAAATAGCTTTGTTTTTTCCAAGGCTTTTGCCAAGGATACTGATTTTGCCTTCTTCGTTAATCGTAATCATGGGCTTTAAATTAGCCAGCTCCCCGATGGTGGCGGCCGTTTTGCTCAGTCTGCCGCCGCGATAGAGATACTCCAGGGTATCGAGAGCAGCAGCCACTTTTACTCTGGATTTCAGAGCTTCTATGGCAACAACGATATCCATGGCAGCGAATCCCTCACTGCGAAGCTGACAGGCGCGTTCAGCTAAAATGCGGATAATACAGACAGCTGCCAGGGAATCAATGATATAAATATTGTCATAGTCAGACATATCTTTGGCAAGGTAAGCGCTCTGACAAGTTCCACTGAGTCCTGATGATAACAGGATACAGATACAGTCATCCCCTTTTTCCTTTGCATCCTCGAAAATATCCAGAAATGCCTGGGGAGAAGGCTGGGATGTCTTGGGAAAATCGGTGCTTTCCGTCAGCATTTTATAAAAATCGTCACGATCCAGGTTAATGCCGTCCAGGTAGGAGTGATCGCCAATGGTGATACTAAGGGGGACAAGTTCCATATTTTTTTGTTTGATTTCCTCAAGTTGATAATCTGAGGAAGAGTCTACTATAATTCTGATCATGAAAAAACCTCTCTTGCTATATTGGTGATTTGCTGCAGCAAATCGGTGGTCTGCAGGATTTTATCTTCTCCCATGCTCTGGGATTTCAGCATCAATTCTAAAAAAGTATACTACCATAGAGTGGGAATATTGTCAAATTTTTTTCCGGTCTTGCAGATAACTGCAAAAAAGATTATAATCAAAGTAATTTTACACTTTCCGAAGGAGACCAAGAATGAAGATCAGTGAAATACATCAGAAAAAACGCCCTGTATTGTCCTTTGAAATTTTTCCGCCCAAGCATGGTGCGGCATTGCAGAATATTGATGAAACCTTATCTATATTGAGTGAGCTCAAGCCGGATTTTATCAGTGTTACTTTCGGAGCCGGAGGCAGCTCCAACAATAACAGAACCATTGAACTTGCGAAAAAGATTAAATATGAATACCATATCGAGCCGGTAGTACATCTGACCTGCCTGACTTATTCCAAGGCAGAAATCGATGAATTCTCCAAGATCCTGTTGGAAAACGACTTAAAGAACATACTTGCCCTGCGCGGTGACCGCAATCCGGACATTCCGCCAAAAGAAGACTTTGCCCATGCCAGTGAGCTGACAGCATATCTAAAGACCAAAGGAGATTTCTGCATAGGCGGTGCCTGCTACCCGGAATGCCATCCCGAGTCGGCTGACAGAATCTCAGAAATGCGTCATTTGAAAGAAAAAGTGGATGCAGGAGACGAATTCCTGTTATCCCAGCTTTTCTTTGAAAATAGTATGTTTTACTCTTTTCTGGAGGATTGCCGGATAGCCGGAATCGAAGTACCTGTAACGCCGGGAATCATGCCGGTTATCAATAAGGCACAGATTGAGCGTATGGTAACGCTTTGCGGTGCTTCCCTGCCGGAAAAATTCCGCAGAATCATGAACAGATTCGAGGATAATAAAGAAGCGTTGTTCGATGCCGGAATGGCCTATGCTTTGAGCCAGATTATTGACCTTTTGGCCAATGACGTAGAAGGAATTCATCTCTATACTATGAACAATCCTGCGGTAGCCAGAAGAATCTGCGAAGGGATTAAGAATATTATCTAACTGAATCAAGTAAGTCCCCCTTCAAACGCGTGGATTGTTAAGGGGATTGCAAATATCCGCTTGATTAATGGATATTCGTTCAAAATAATTAAGGACAGCCGGCAATGGCTGTCCTTTGTAATAGCATCATTGGTTGGATGCATGCTTTTTAATTGCCTCAAAACTTTCGCTGCTGATCACGTGTTCAATCTTACAAGCATCTTCACTTGCAATGGCAGGCTCAACCCCCAATCGAATCAACCAGGCAGTGAGGAGTTCGTGTCGCTCGAAAATCATTTCGGCAATTTTACGTCCTGACTCGGTAAGATAGATAAATCCTTCTTTGGTTACCGTTATATGATTCTTTTCCCGTAGATTTTTCATAGCAACGCTGACGCTGGATTTTTTAAATCCTAATTCTTCGGCGATATCTACAGAACGCACTACAGGGTGGGATTTACTCAATATCAAAATCGTTTCAAGATAGTTTTCTGCTGATTCGTTTATGTGCATAAATTCACCTTCTCCTTCCTTTGTGTCAGTATAACACAAATGGCGATGATTCGGCAAGTAAAAGAGTTAATTTCGCAAATTGGTCGTTACAGCTCAGCTGCGGACGAATATCCGCTTGATTATTGATCTTGCTTGACAATTAATGGAAGTTAGCTTATACTAACCATAGAAAAAGAATTTAGTCGGGTGATTGCAAGAATTGCTCTCACTGTCAGCTAGATAGGAGGAACAGTGTATGGAAAATGTAATTATTATTGTAATTCTTATTGTGGTTTTATTCTTTGCACTTCGTTCAAGTCTGAAGCATTTTGCCGGAAAAGGCGGCTGCTGTGGTGGTGGCAGTGTGCCGAAGCAGAAGAAGGTCATTCAGAATGTTCATTATCGCAAGTTGATTCAGATGGAAGGACTTCACTGCGAAAACTGTAAGAACAGTGTGGAAAAGGCTATCAACAGTATAGAAGGCGCTGCGGCGAAAGTGAATCTGAAGGAGCAGACGGCTGAAGTGGTACTGGAGAAGGATGTGGCAGATGAGGTGCTTCGAGCTGCTGTTGAGAAAGCAGGATTTCAGGTTACCCGGATCCGCAGTATTGCATAGTAATTGCTAGAATACATATTTTATGATAAAGTAAAAGCATCGGCAGAAAACAAATATCTGCAGGTGCTTTTTTTATTCGCTATAAGGAGATTTCCGTGGAACCAAACCAAAATCAAAGAATTTAGTACAATCCGGCGAGAGCCGTTGCATCGCTGGTTTGCGCAGCCGTACTGCAAGATTAGTAATTTATCTTTTCTAAAGATTTGTAATTTACCTCTACTTATGATACAATAATTGTTGCTATTTGAAGACTTGCGGACAACCGGAAGCGGCACTCTCAGCCAGTTCTGTAAACCGCAGCAATGGGAGGTATCATGATGAAAGTTTTATTGGTAAACGGAAGCCCACACGCAAAGGGCTGCACATATACAGCATTGGAAGAAGTTGCAGGCGCGCTGAACAATCAGAGCATTGAAACGGAGATTTTCTGGCTGGGCGTAGACCCCATCGCAGGCTGCATCGGCTGCGCTTCCTGCAGAAAGACAGGCGAATGCTTCCGCAAAGATATCGTAAATGAATTTTCAGAGAAAGCGAAAGAAGCAGACGGCTTTATCTTCGGTACACCGGTACATTATGCAGCTGCATCCGGTGCGCTTACATCCTTTATGGACAGAGCATTTTACAGTGCAGGTTCTGCCATGGCCGGCAAGCCGGGAGCCTGTGTGGCAAGTTGCAGAAGAGGCGGCGCAACAGCTACCTTTGACCAGCTGAATAAATATATGACCATCAACGGCATGCCTGTCGTATCCAGTCAGTACTGGAACATGGTGCACGGCAACACACCGGATGAGGTACGCCGGGATTTAGAGGGTCTGCAGACGATGCGTACCCTTGGCAACAATATGGCATGGCTGTTAAAGTGCATTGCTCTGGGCAAGGAAAACGGAATCACTTTCCCGGAGAGAGAACCCGCTGTGAAAACGAATTTTATAAGGTAGGTAATATGGCAGCAAAAAAAACGATCAATATGGAGAACGTTAAGGCAATCCGCCCGGCTTCCCCTGATGAAATCATAGCGTATGTGGATGGCAGCTATGACCATTCCATCCGGCACTATGCCTTTGGCTGTGTCTTCATCTTGCCGGATGGCAGGGTGTATGTGGAAAATGGAAACGGTGATAATCCGGACTCAGCAGCACTGCGCAATGTGACAGGAGAGATGCTGGGAGCCATGTTCGCGGTGCGCTTTGCCATTGTAAATGGCTTTCGGAGCATTGAGATCCGCTACGATTATGAGGGAATCGAGAAATGGGTGACAGGCGCCTGGAAAAGTAAGACAGAGCTGACGCAGAAATATGCACAGGCTATGAGAAAGTGGTCTGATAATGTGCAGATCAGATTTACCAAGGTAGTTGCCCACACCAATGTATATTATAATGAAATGGCTGACAAACTGGCTAAGGAAGCACTACCGGGCTTGAAGGGAGTGCCTTCCGTAAGGAAAATCAGTGAAATGGAGCCTGTAAATGGAACAGATTAGACTAAATAAATATCTGGCAGATCACGGCATCTGCTCCCGCAGAGAAGCAGACCGACTGATAGAGCAGTGCCGGGTGACGGTAAATGGTCGTATCGCCGGCATGGGTACAAAGGTGTCGGATGAGGATGAGGTGGCGCTGAACGGCAAACGAATCGGCGGAAAGCCGAAGACAGTAGTGCTGGCTTTTTATAAACCGGTAGGCGTGACCTGCACGGAGAAGGACCGCCATGCAGAAAAAATCATTACAGACATGATTCATTATCCCATAAGAGTGACGTATGCAGGCCGACTGGACAAAGATTCAGAGGGCTTGCTTCTTCTGACCAATGACGGAAAGCTGATAGATGCCATGATGCGCGGTGCCAACCGCCACGAAAAGGAATATGTGGTAAAGGTGGATAAAGAAATCACCGAAGAATTTCTGGAGACTATGAGCGCCGGTATCTATCTGAAAGAACTGGAGCGGACCACAAGACCCTGTCAGGTGAAAGCAGAAGGAAAATTCACCTTTCGGATCATCCTGACCCAGGGGCTCAACCGCCAGATCCGCAGGATGTGCGAAGCCTGCGGTTATGAAGTAAAGAAGCTTAAGAGGGTCAGAATCATGAACATCAGCCTGGATAGGATTCCTTATGGAAAATATCGGGAACTGACGGAAAGCGAAATGGAACAGTTATATACGCTTGCAGGACTGAAACCACAGGAAACTTTGGAAATATAATGAGGCAGGAGAAAATGCAAAGTAATCAATCAGAAAGAATCAAATATTTGGTGGAAACGCTGAATGAAGCAGCCAAGGCCTACTATGCAGAGGACAGGGAGATCATGAGCAACTTTGAATATGACAAGTTGTATGATGAACTTGTTGCGCTGGAGGAAGAAACAGGTATCGTGCTCTCCAACAGTCCTACCGTGACCGTTGGATATGAAGCAGTGGAGGAACTGCCCAAGGAACGTCACGAAAGTCCCATGCTTTCTCTGGGAAAGACCAAGAGCAGGGAAGAACTGCGGGATTGGCTTCAGGGACAGGAAGGACTTCTCAGTTGGAAGCTGGACGGTCTGACGGTAGTGCTCACCTATCAGGGGGGAAAGCTGGTAAAAGCCGTTACCAGGGGAAATGGCGAAATCGGTGAAGTCATCACCAATAATGCCAGAACATTTAAGAATCTGCCGGTGAGCATTTCTTTTCGGGGAGAACTGGTGCTTCGCGGTGAGGCGGTTATCAGCTACAGTGATTTTGAAAAGATTAATGCGCAGATTGAAGATGTAGACGCAAAATATAAGAATCCCCGTAATCTTTGCAGCGGTTCTGTAAGGCAGCTGAATAATGAGATTACTGCCAGGAGAAATGTAAAGCTGTATGCATTTACACTGGTCAGTGCAGAAGGCGTGGATTTTGAGAATTCCAGGGAGAAACAGTTCCTGTTTCTAAAAGAACAGGGTTTCGATGTGGTAGATTACATCAAAGTAAATCAGGAGAATATTCTGGAGGCTGTGGAGGAATTTGAGCACCGGATCTCGGATTATGATATTCCATCAGACGGGCTGGTACTGACTTATGAAGATATTGCCTATGGGCAGTCTCTGGGGCGTACTGCCAAGTTCCCGAGACATTCCATTGCTTTTAAATGGGCTGATGAAATCAGGGAGACCACCCTTATGGATATCGAATGGAGTGCCAGCAGAACAGGGCTTATCAATCCGGTGGCAATCTTCGAGCCTGTAGAATTGGAGGGAACGACGGTAAGCCGTGCTTCTGTCCACAATGTCAGCATTGTCAGAAGTCTGCGACTGGGAATCGGTGACAGGATTACCGTGTATAAAGCTAACATGATTATCCCACAGATTGCAGAGAATCTGACCGGCAGCGATACTTTGGAAATTCCAAAGGTATGTCCTGTCTGCGGTGGGGCTACTCAAATACGGCAGATCAACGATGTGCAGTCACTGTACTGTACCAATGAAGATTGTGCTGCCAAGAAAATCAAAGCCTATACACTGTTTGTCAGCCGGGATGCATTGAATATAGATGGCCTGAGTGAGGCTACGCTGGAGAAGTTTATTGATCAGGGATTCATCCATGAATATGCGGACCTGTATCATCTTGACCGATATGAGGAAGTGATTACTCAGATGGAAGGTTTTGGAGTGAAGTCCTACCAGAATCTGATTCAGAGTGTAGATACCTCCAGGAAGACTACGCTTCCCAGGATTATCTACGGACTGGGCATTGCTAATATCGGTGTGGCCAATGCAAAGATGCTTTGCAGGCATTTTGACTATGACCTTGAGCGGATGAAACAGGCAGATGTGGAAGAGCTGAGCGCCATTGAAGGCGTTGGCGAGGTGATCGCTGCTGCTTTTGTGGAGTATATGCACCGGGAAGAAAATCTGATAAAGATTGACAATCTGATGAAGGAACTGGAAGTGGAAATTCCGCAGATAGATGTGTCTGCTCAGACCCTTACCGGAAAAGTGTTCGTTATCACCGGCAGTCTGGAGCATTACAGCAGCAGAAATGAACTGAAGGAAATCATTGAACAAAAGGGCGGTAAAGTGACAGGAAGCGTGACTTCCAAGACGGATTGCCTGATTAATAATGATATTGCATCCACATCTTCTAAAAATAAAAAAGCGAAGGAACTGAATATTCCTATCATTACGGAGGAGCAGTTCCGCAGTGAATACCTGGGGATTCGGGAGTAAGTAACTTGTTCGTAGGGAATAAAAGCACAGGAATGAAAAGCCCGGAAAATAAAAGCCTTGGAAATAAAAAATAGGAGGATAGGAAAATGCCTATTAAGACACAAAGTGATTTGCCCGCAAGGGAGATCCTGGAGAATGAAAATATATTTGTGATGGATGAGTACCGCGCCTTGCATCAGGACATCCGTCCCCTGCAGGTGCTGATTTTAAATAATATGCCTGTAAAACAGGATACTGAACTGCAGCTTCTTCGTGCCCTGTCCAACACACCGCTGCAGATTGACGTGACTTTTATGAATGTAAAGAGCCATGTCTCTCAAAATACATCTGCCAGTCATCTGAATAAATTCTATACCACCCTGGATGAAGTCAGAGATCAGAAGTTTGACGGAATGATCGTAACAGGTGCGCCGGTAGAAGACATCAGTTTTGAAGAGGTGGATTATTGGGAGGAGACCTGCGAGATCCTGGACTGGGCTGAAACCCATGTGACATCCACACTTCACATCTGCTGGGCTGCGCAGGCAGGACTTTATCATTATTATGGTATTAACAAGAAGCAGCTGCCGCAAAAATTGTTTGGTGTATACGAACATAAAGTGTCCAATCGTAAGATTCCTCTTGTAAGAGGTTTTGATGATATTTTCCTGGCACCACACAGCCGTCATACCGAGACACCGGCAGAGGCTATTCATGCTTGCAAGGAACTGACTGTACTGGCCGAGTCACCCGTGGCAGGGGTGTTCCTGGCGATTGCCGAAAACGGCAAAAAGATTTTTGTCAACGGTCATCCGGAGTACGACAGGTATACTTTGAATAATGAATATTATCGTGATTTGAATAAAGGGCTGCCGATTCAGGTGCCGTATAATTATTATCCTAATGATAATCCGGAGGAGAAACCGTTGTTGCAGTGGAGGTCACATAGTAATAATCTGTACAGCAACTGGCTGAATTATTACGTTTATCAGGCTACCCCCTATGATATCAGGGAAATTTAAGAAAATCAGGTATAATTTTCCTGTCTTGTCCATATACTGGAAATAAGCAATGTGGCAGAACATGTTCTACGAAATTTGACATTTGCGCAGAAGGCTGCTGCAGCGCATTTGAAATCTACGGCAAATTGATCAGCCGGAGAATCAGGAGGTATATATGGCAAGAGGACCGAAGAAAACAATTGAAGAGAAAATCACGGCAAAGCAAGAACTGATTTCTGCCCTTCTGACCAGAATCGAGTCTGAGAAAAAGGAACTGGAGGCTTTGTACGAGGAGAAAAGAATCAAAGATCTGGGAACTGTGAATGATTTGATTGAAGAAGCGGGCTTAAGCCCTGAGGAAGCAGCGGAGGCGTTGCAGCAGTATCTGGACAGCAGGATGGCAAATGCGTCCTGATGCAGAGGTAAGTATTTGGAGAGGAAGTCGTTGTACTTAGGCGGTACGCGGCTTCTTTTTTTTGTGCGCATAATATTGCTTTGAGCAGCGAAGCTGTGAACAGTACAGCTTGTGAATTAAAAGGTTAATAAAAGGTTGAAAAACGGTTGCTTTGCGGGTGCCAATGTGATACGATTATGTTAGATAAAAAAGGATGGATTAATTGAAGTGTATAGAAGGGGGAAGTTGAATGACATTGGAAGAAATGAAGCGAATTAAGCAGGAACGTGGCTATACGATGGCACAGTTGTCTGAATATAGTGGTGTTCCGTTAGGTACGCTGCAGAAGATATTTACCGGGGAGACTGCCTACCCGCGTTACGCTACTCGTCAGGCAATTGAGAGGGTACTTGCCGGAGAGGAGACGATTCCTTCAGGGGGCACGATGCCAACCAAGAATGAGCACAAGCCGGCTGCATATGGTGATGGAGAAAAGCAAAAGACAACACATACGATGTGTGTAAGCGAGCCTGCGAATGCATATGGAGTTCAAAGAGGAAAACGTCAGGGAGAATACACAGTAGCAGACTATTATACATTACCTGATGAACTAAGGGCAGAGCTGATTGATGGTGTAATTTATGATATGAGTGCCCCGGGATTTGTACATCAGAGGATAGCCGGCAAAATGTTTTCCTATGTGGATGCATATATTCAGAAAAAAGGCGGCAATTGCATCCCTGCTATCTCTCCTGTAGATGTTCGCCTCGATTGTGATGATAAAACGATGATGCAACCGGATTTGGTTATTGTGTGTGACAGGAATAAGATTAAGCGCTGGGGAATTATGGGAGCTCCTGAATTTGTGCTGGAAGTGGTATCCAACTCTACACGCAAGATGGATTATACGAAAAAATTACAGAAATATGCTGAAGCCGGTGTAAAAGAATATTGGATCATTGACCCGGAGAAAAAGATTTTGATGGCATATGATTTTGTGAATGAGAATATGCCCTGTATCTATCCACTGGAAGGAAAAGCAGGTCTTGCGCTTTACAACGGAGATTTACAGATTGATCTTAAGGAAATTGCAGACTTGATCCAGGACTGGCCGGAATAGAAAAACAACCGGGACGGTTCAGGTGGAATGTCCCGGTTGTATGCATATGTAACGTTATGATTCCTTTGACTCTGCCCGCTGCAGATTCTTCTGGGCGGTAGATAACATCAGCTTGATACGGTTCAGCTGATTTACTTCACTGGCACCGGGGTCATAGTCGATGGCAACTACGTTTGACTCCGGATAATGCTTCCTCAGTGATTTGATGACACCCTTACCTACCACGTGGTTGGGCAGGCAGCCGAAAGGCTGGGTACATACGATATTAGGCACGCCGTCATGTATCAGTTCTACCATTTCACCCGTTAAGAACCAGCCTTCTCCGGTCTGGTTGCCGATGGATACGATAGGCTCCGCAAAGCTTACAATTTCACGAATCGGTGTAGGAGGGGTAAAGTGTTTACTCTTCTTAAATGCTTTTACGGAGGCTCCCCGCAAAATATGTTCAATTGCCCAGATCCCCAGATTGGAGACTTTGGCAGCTTTCTTACTGGTACCTAAGTGCTCAGCTTTGTAAATCTGATTATAGAAGCAGTACAGCATGAAGTCTATCAAGTCAGGCACAACGGCTTCTGCTCCTTCTGACTCTAAAAGTTCTACCAGGTGGTTATTACCGGCAGGAGAGAATTTTACAAGAATCTCACCTACGATACCGACACGAGGCTTCTTGATATCCTTAAGCGGGATATTGTCAAAGTCACGGATGATAGCCCTGCACAGGGAGTTGAATTTGAGCAGGTTCATGTGCTTGGAGGATACATAGTCCTGTACTACCTTCAGCCATTTGCGGTGTACTTCGTTGACGCTTCCCGGAACTGCTTCATAAGGGCGCATGCGATATACGCAGCGCATGAAGATATCGCCAAACTGTGCGCCGATAGCGGCACGGAGCATCAACTCTGCGTTCAAATGGAAACCAGGATTACTCTCGATACCGCCAAGATTCAGGGAGATAACAGGTATCTGTTCCATTCCGGCTTTTGCCAGGGCACGGCGGATAAAGCCTACATAGTTGGTAGCACGACAGCCGCCGCCTGTCTGGGTCATGATGATGGCTGTCTGATTCAGATCATATTTACCGGAAAGCAGTGCTTCCATGATCTGACCGACTACCAGCAGGGAAGGATAGCAGGCATCGTTATTTACATATTTCAGTCCAACGTCCACAGAGTGCTTATTGTCGTTATCAAGAACTACGAAATTGTAGCCGCAGGCATTGAATGCAGACTGTAATATCTCAAAGTGAATGGGCGACATCTGCGGACAGATGATAGTATAGTTCTTGCGCATTTCTTCCGTAAAGGATACTTTTTCGATGGCGGAAGAACGAATGGTACGCGTTTTGCCCATCTTTTCTCTGACACGGATGGCAGAGAGCAGAGAGCGGATACGAATTCTTGCAGCGCCCAGATTGTTGACCTCATCAATCTTTAAGCAGGTATATATCTTGCCGGAACCGGAAAGGATATCGTTCACCTGGTCGGTGGTAACGGCATCCAGACCGCAGCCGAAAGAATTGAGCTGAATCAGGTCCAGATTGTCTACTGTCTTTACATAGCTGGCAGCAGCGTAAAGTCTGGAGTGGTACATCCACTGGTCGGATACGATCAGGGGGCGTTCCGGCTTGGCCAGATGAGAGATAGAGTCCTCAGTCAGCACTGCAATATCGTAGGAAGTGATGAGCTCCGGGATACCGTGATTGATCTCAGGGTCGATATGATAGGGACGACCTGCCAGAACGATACCGCGCTTACCGGTTTCTTCCAGATATTTCAGCACCTCTTCGCCCTTGACCTGCATATCATTGCGGGCAGCAACCAGCTCTTCCCAGCCGGCTTTTGCAGCAGCAGCAATCTCACCTGCGGAAAGCTCGGTAAATTCTTTCGTCAGAGCATCTGTTATGGTTCCCGGATCCCTGAAGGACATGAACGGATTGCGGAAAACAACCTCTCCGCGGCCGATTTCGTCTACGTTATTTTTAATATTTTCCGAATAAGAGGTTACGATAGGACAGTTGTAATGGTTATTGGCATCCTCAAATTCATTGCGCTCATAGAAAAGCGCAGGATAGAAGATAAAGTCAACGCCTTGTTTGATCAGCCAGGTCACGTGACCGTGAGCAAGCTTGGCAGGGTAACACTCTGATTCACTGGGAATGGATTCAATGCCCAGTTCGTAGATTTTCCTGTTGGAACTGGGGGAGAGAATCACACGGTAGCCCAGTTTGGTAAAGAAAGTATACCAAAAAGGGTAGTTCTCATACATATTCAGGACTCTGGGAATACCTACTGTACCTCTGGGAGCTTTGTCTGCATCCAGGGGCTCATAGGAAAAGAGTCTCTTCAGCTTATAATCAAATAAATTGGGCACATTATTGGCATTCTTCTGGCCGCCGATACCACGTTCGCAGCGGTTGCCGGAAATGTACTGTCTGCCGCCGGAGAAACGGTTGATGGTAAGTCGGCAGCTGTTGGTGCAGCCCTTACATTTGGCAACACTGGTCTCAAATTTCAGGTCACAGATCTTCTGATAGGAAAGCATAGAGGTCCGGTAACCCTCTTCATAGCGCTCCCTTGCAATGAGAGCAGCACCGAAAGCGCCCATGATACCTGCAATATCGGGACGGATGGCCTCACAGTTTGCAATTTTCTCAAAGCTTCGAAGGACGGCATCATTGTAGAAGGTTCCGCCCTGTACTACGATATTTTTGCCAAGCTCGGAAGCGTCAGATACCTTGATGACCTTGAACAGGGCATTCTTGATGACAGAATAAGCAAGACCTGCGGAAATATCTGCCACGGAGGCACCTTCCTTCTGGGCCTGTTTTACTTTGGAGTTCATGAACACAGTGCAGCGGGTACCAAGATCAATGGGATGAGCTGCAAACAGCGCTTCAGCTGCAAAGTCCTGTACACTGAAATTCAGGGATTTTGCAAAGGTCTCGATAAAGGAACCGCAGCCGGAGGAGCAGGCTTCGTTCAATTGCACGCTGTCTACGGTCTGGTTCTTGATCTTGATACATTTCATGTCCTGACCGCCGATATCCAGAATACAGTCTACCTTGGGGTCAAAGAATGCAGCAGCATAGTAATGTGCCACAGTTTCCACTTCGCCATCATCCAACAGGAAAGCTGCTTTCATCAAAGCTTCGCCGTAACCGGTGGAGCAGGAGCGCACAATTTCCACATCCTCAGGAAGAAGAGAGTAAATTTCTTTCAGAGAACGGATGGCTGTATGTAAAGGACTTCCGTCGTTATTGCTGTAAAAAGAATAAAGAAGAGAACCGTCTTCTCCGACAAGTGCAATCTTGGTGGTGGTAGAACCTGCATCGATACCTAAGAAAGCTTTGCCGTGATAGTTGGCAAGCTCTGCTGTGGTCACACGATGGCCGGCGTGACGCTTTTTAAATACATCATATTCTTCCTGACTGGCAAAGAGCGGTTCCATACGCTCTACTTCAAATTCCATTTTGATTTCAGAGGAAAGCTTGCCCACCATTTCTTCCATGGTATAGGTCACATCCTCTTTGGCATTCAAAGCGGAACCGATAGCTGCAAATAAGTGAGAGTTGTCAGTGTCGATGATATGCTCCTCGTCCAACTTGAGGGTACGGATGAAAGCTGCTTTCAGTTCCGACAAAAAGTGAAGGGGACCGCCCAGAAAAGCAACATGTCCGCGGATTGGTTTACCGCAGGCCAGGCCACTGATGGTCTGGTTGACCACTGCCTGGAAGATAGAAGCAGACAGATCTTCCTTTGTGGCACCATCGTTGATCAGCGGCTGGATGTCTGTCTTAGCAAATACACCGCAGCGGGCTGCAATATCATAAAGGGACTTGTATCCCTTGGCGTATTCATTCAGACCGGAGGCATCTGTCTGCAGCAGGGAAGCCATCTGGTCGATAAATGATCCGGTACCGCCTGCGCAGATACCGTTCATACGCTGCTCGACGTTACCGCCCTCAAAATAAATAATCTTGGCATCTTCACCACCAAGCTCGATGGCAACATCTGTCTTGGGAGCCAAAGTCTGCAGAGAAGTAGCTACTGCAATTACTTCCTGATTAAAAGGGACTTCCAGATGGTTTGCCAGAGTCAGACCGCCGGAACCTGTAATCATGGGATGAAGGTTTACATTGCCAAGTTCAGCGTATGCTTTCTTTAAAAGTGCTGCCAGTGTCTCGCGGATATTGGCATAATGACGTTCGTAATCGGAGAACAATATAGTATGGGCTTTGTCTATTATTGCGATTTTAACCGTAGTAGAGCCGATATCAATACCTAAACGATAGGTTTGACTGTCAGCAGGTACAGTTGTTTTCAGTATTTCATTGCTCATGTATCTCGCCCTTTCTTTCTTATATGCAATTTATGCAATCATAAAACATTTTACAACACGTTTCGACAAAATGCAACGAACAAACTGCTATAAATGTTGAATGACGTGTAAAAAATTTGCAAAGAAATTCTTAAATTTTGTTTAGAAATCTTTTTTTTAGCTAAAAACAATTTTGAATGGTTTACTTATGGGGAATGGAATGGTAAAATATTGATATTACAGTGCAGCCATGGCCTGTATGACGAGCCAATGGCAAGGGCAGAACTGTTATATTTAGTTTATGGCAAGGAGTATTTGAAAATGAGTAAATTTGAACGAAAGTTTGGAAAATATGCAGTGAGGAATCTTTCGCTGGTGCTGATTGCCTGTTATATGGTGGGTTATGTGATTCAGTTATTCGCGCCCGGAATCCAAAGTCTGCTTACCCTGAATCCTTATGCGATTCTCCACGGTCAGATATGGAGACTGGTGACCTGGGTGCTGATTCCCCCAAGCAGTCTGGATCTTTTTACAATTATCATGCTGTTGTTTTATTATAGTGTAGGTTCTTCTCTTGAAAGAACCTGGGGGACTTACAGATATAACGTATATATGTTCTCCGGAATGCTTTACACCATTATCGGGAGCTTTCTTGCATATGGAATTTATTGGGCAATGGCTTCAGCAGTGGGAACCCAAGTGAGCCCTGCCGTGGTACAGAGCGCATCAACGATGTTCAGCACATATTACATCAATATGTCCATTTACCTGGCATATGCGGCTACTTTTCCGGATGCCCAGGTGCTTCTCATGTTTGTGATTCCCGTGAAGATGAAATGGATGGGAATTGCTTATGCAGTTTTGCTTCTGTATCAGTTGTTCACAGGCGTGGGAATTGTAGTTTTTGATATCTTCTACAGAATTGCATTGGTGGCATCCCTTTTGAATTTTGTGATTTTCTGGATTACTTCCAGGGGACGGATATCCATGTCGCCCAGGCAGGCAAAGCGCAGGCAGGAGTTTCGCAGCGAAGTTAAGCGCAACACCCGTATTACGAAGCATAAATGTGCAATCTGCGGAAGAACGGACGAGGATGACCCTTCTCTGGAATTCAGATTTTGCTCAAAATGTAACGGAAATTATGAGTATTGCCAGCACCATCTCTTTACGCATGAGCACGTAAAATAAGAAAGGAACCGATATTTATGAATAAAGAAGTTTTATTTGCGCAGACACTGGAGCAGGTGAGAAAGCTTGCCAAGGAGCAGGGAAACTGCGTCAGCGAGGAGCAGGTAAAGGAAGCATTTGATCCACTGGGGCTGAATAATGAACAGCTGCAGATGGTATTTGATTATCTGGTAAAGCATAAAGTTGGTATCAATGAACCTGTAAACGTAGATGACTACTTGTCTGATGAAGAAAAAGATTATCTTCAGGACTATTTAAGTGAGATAGAGGTTCTGGGGGAGGTCAGTGACGGTGAAAGAGAAGCCATCACGTTGTCTGCCATGGCCGGAGAGAGTGATGCCCAGGGGCGTCTTGTTGAGGTTTACTTAAAAGATGTGGTTGACATTGCAAAGCTGTATGCAGGTCAGGGTGTCTTTCTGGAAGACCTGATCGGAGAAGGCAACGTGGCTCTGGCTATGGGAACGGGTATGCTGGGCTGTCTGGAGCATGCTTCGGAGGCTCAGGGTATGCTGATGAAGATGGTCATGGATGCCATGGAAGAGTATATTGCCGAGAATGCGGAAAATGAGAAACTGGATAAGAAGGCTGCGGACAAGGTCAACGAAGTCCTGGATAAAGCAAGGGAGCTGTCTGAGGAGCTGCGCCGTAAGGTGACACCGGAGGAGCTTGCTGAAGAAAGCGGCCTGTCCCTGAACAGAATCATGGACGCAGTACGGATCAGCGGATATAAGATTGAGTACATTGAGGTGGACAGGAATGCATAAGCAGCAGTACGAAGATTATAAATATGTGATGCAGGATACTTATCAGCTGTATCTGGGAGCAAAATACAGCTTTGAAGAACTGATAGATAATGAAGAGGTACCGTTTAAATTCAGGCTGATTGTGGAACGATATGTTTATCAGGATGTGGATCCGCAGACTACGCTGGAGAGCCAGCTTTATTACATGACGGCCAAAGACCTGCAGTTTCGTATTTACAGGCAGATCAAGATGAAGGTCAAGGTCAATGTCATCGAAGAGAAAAAAAGTTTGACCGGAAAGTGCAAAAAGGTGTATACTACACAAATCCTTCCCATTGAGCAGCTGGTAAAAATGACACCGACAGAAAAAGAGGAAAAAGGCATGGTCATCCAGGAACTCATGTGCAGTAAGCTTGCATTGATGACTTTCTAAGTCTGTGTGACTCAAAGAGGGAAAGAACATAAGGGAGTTAAGGTATGAAGATAGAAGATTTAAAAGCATATGAGATCATAGAGAAAAGAAGAATTGAGGATTTGAATTCTGAGAGTTATGTCCTGCGCCACCGTAAAAGCGGTGCTCGTGTAGCTCTTTTATCCAACGATGATGAAAATAAAGTATTTTATATCGGATTCCGTACACCGCCCAAGGATTCCACAGGTGTGCCTCATATTATTGAGCATACCGTACTTTGCGGTTCTAAGGAATTCCCGGTGAAGGATCCTTTCGTAGAACTGGTTAAGGGGTCTTTGAACACCTTCCTGAATGCCATGACATATTCGGACAAGACAGTGTATCCGATTGCAAGCTGTAATGACAAGGACTTCCAGAACCTGATGCATGTGTATCTGGATGCGGTATTTTATCCCAATATTTATAAAAATGAAAACATCTTCCTGCAGGAGGGCTGGCATTATGAGATGGAAAGCCCGGAGGATGAACTGACCATCAACGGCGTGGTATATAATGAAATGAAGGGTGCATTTTCTTCTCCCGATGATGTGTTCGAGAGAGAACTGATGAATTCTCTTTACCCGGATACTTCTTACGGTGTGGAGTCCGGCGGTGACCCGGATGTGATTCCGGAGCTTACTTATGAGGAATTCCTGAATTTCCACAGAAAATACTATCATCCCTCCAACAGCTATATTTATCTGTACGGTAATATGGATATGGCAGAGAAGCTTACCTTTATCGATGAGCACTATCTGTCAGCTTTTGAGGAGCAGAAGGTAGATTCCGAGCTGCAGCCTCAGCCTGCATTTGAAAAGGTAAACCGCGTTGTAAAGGACTACCCTATCAGCGAGGATGAAGAGGAGGCTGCCAACACATATCTTTCCTGGAATGTATCGGTAGGGGACAGCCTTGACAGAGATCTGTACGTAGCGTTCCAGATTCTGGACTATGCACTTTGTTCCGCACCCGGTGCGCCGTTAAAGCAGGCACTGATCGATCAGGGAATCGGTAAAGATGTATATAGCATTTATGAGAACGGTATCCTGCAGCCTTATTTCAGTGTAGTAGCCAAGAATGCGGAAAGCAGCCAGGAGGAAGCTTTCTTAAATACCATTCAGTCAGTACTTACTGAGCTTTCAGAAAATGGGCTGGATAAAAAGGCGCTGCTTGCAGGCATCAATTATTATGAATTCAAATACAGGGAGGCTGACTTCGGTTCTTATCCTAAGGGACTGATGTACGGCCTGCAGATATTGGACAGTTGGCTCTATGATGATACCAAGCCGTTCATTCATGTGGAGGCCAATGATACCTTTGCCGGAATGAGACAGAAGGCGGAAAGCGGCTACTTTGAACAGTTGATCAAAGACTATTTGCTGGGCAATCCTCACTGCTCCGTAGTAGTGTTAAATCCCAAAAAGGGTATGACCGCTGAGAATGAGCGAAAATTTAAAGAGAAGATGGCCCAAGTGAAAGATTCTCTCAGTCAGGAAGAAATTCATGAAATCATTGCAAAAGCGCAGGCGCTGACTGAGTATCAGGAGACGGAAGACCCCAAGGAGGATCTTGAGAAGATTCCATTGCTTACCAGAGCAGATATGAAGAAGGAAGCAGCAGGCTTTATCAATGAAGAGATTGCTTTGGGAGACACCAAGGTATTGTTCCACGATCTGTTTACCAATGGTATCGGTTATCTTCGTCTGATATTCAGGCTGGATCAGATTCCGGAAAGTCATTTTCCTTACATTGGTATCCTGAAAGGCTGTCTGGGACTTTTAAATACAGAACATTTTTGCTACAGTGACCTGTTCAATGAGATGAATATCGTGACAGGCGGTATGGCTGCAGTAAATAATGTATATGGAAGAATCGAAGATTTAGATCGTTATACGGTGACACTGGAATTAAAGACCAAGGTGTTATATGAAAATATTGCCAAAGCAGTGGAGCTCATGGAAGAGGTGATTCTGACAAGTGATTTCACAGATACCAAACGTCTTCATGAAATCCTGGCAGAAGGACAGTCCAGAATGCAGGCGCAGATGACTTATTCCGGTCATAATGTGGCAGCGGGTAGGGCACTTTCTTACGGCAGTGCTTCCGGAGTGGTAAGTGAACTGTTATCAGGTGTACCGCTTTACAGACTGATCACCGGTCTGGAGAATCATTTCGATGAGCAAAGCGGGGAACTGGTACAGAAGCTTACTGAGCTTGCACAGATGATTTTCCGACCGGAGAATCTGATGGTAGATTTTGTGGGTGACAGAGAGGTATTGAAGAAGCTAAAAGAGCCGGTGGCTGAGCTTAAGAGCAAATTATATACCTGCCCGGTTACGAAAGAAGCATTTGTACCTCAGCCTGAAAAGCGTAATGAGGGCTTCAAGACCTCCGGTCAGGTACAGTATGTCTGCCGTGCCGGTAATTTCCGCAGAAAGGGTCTGCCTTACAAAGGCGCATTAAAGGCTTTAAAGGTAATGATGGGTTACGGTTATCTTTGGGAGAATGTTCGTGTGAAAGGCGGTGCTTATGGCTGCATGTGCACCTTTGGAAAGTCAGGTGACTGCTACTTTGTCTCCTACAGAGACCCGAATCTGTTAAAGACGATTGAGGTTTATGAGCATGCGGCAGAGGCAATTGAAAAATTCGATGCGGATGAACGTACCATGACGCAGTATATCATCGGTGCCATCAGCGAGCTTGATACGCCGATGAATCCTGCAGCGAAGGGGTTGAATTCCCTGAGTGCTTATATGACGGGACTGACACAGGAGATTATGCAGAAGGAAAGAGATGAGCTTTTGTCTGCAACACCGGAGGATATCCGCAGCCTTGCTGAGTATATCAGGGCGTTCATGGCGGAGGATTTCCTTTGCGTGGTGGGTAATGCAGATAAGATAAAAGAAGCGGAAGGAGTATTTGGGTATACGGAAAATCTGTTTTAACCGGCAGAGCCGGAGAAAGGGAGGGTTACATGATTGGTAAGAGGAAAAAATTATGCGCAGCAGGGCTTGGTTTGGCGTTGGTACTGGGACTGACGGGATGTGGGGCATCTTCATCAGATATGTTTGCCACGAATTCCATGAAGTCGGAGGCATCTATTGAGTATTCCGGCAGTGCGGACTATGCGGTGACAGAGGAAATGATGGAGTCCGGAGCTTTAAGCAGCGGCACAGAGGTCGCACAGATAGAGGAGACTGACCGGAAGCTGATTAAGACCGTGGATATGACGGTGGAGACCAAGGAATTCGATGCGGTGCTGGATAGCCTGAATGAGCAGATCAAGGCCTGTGGCGGGTATGTGGAGAGCATGAACACCTATAACGGCAGTATCTACAATAACTGGCGTTCCTCCAGAGATGCCAGCATGATCATCAGGATTCCGGTGGAGAATCTGGATGCGTTTCTGGATACGGTGACCGACATCAGCAATGTGATCAGGCGCAGTGACAAAGTAGAAGATGTAACTCTTACCTACGTGGATCTTAAGAGCCATAAGGAAGCGTTACAGACGGAGCAGACCAGACTTTTGGAACTGCTAGAGAAAGCAGAGTCGGTAGAGGACATTATTACTATAGAAAAGCGACTGTCTGATGTTCGTTATCAGATTGAAAGTATGGAATCCCAGCTTCGTACATACGACAATAAGATTACCTACAGTACTGTGAACCTGGAAATTGAAGAGGTGCAGGAACTGACACCGGTAGAGGAAGAAACAGTATGGCAGAGGATTTCAGGCGGCTTTGTAGATAGTCTGCACAGCGTGGCTGACGGCTTCGTGGAATTCGGCATATGGCTGATCGTCAACAGCCCGTTCCTGGTAATCTGGGCGGTGATCATCGCAGCTGCCATTTGGATCCTTCGCAAGTGGAAACGTAAGAATTTCCTGAAGAAGTCAATGTCCTTTCAGGGAGTAAAGAAAGAAGAAAACGCAAGGGAGAATGAAAAGAATGAATGAAAATCCAGCATATAAATCCGGCTTTGTGACATTGATCGGAAGACCCAACGTGGGAAAATCCACACTGATGAATCAGCTGATCGGTCAGAAGATCGCCATCACCTCTAATAAGCCGCAGACCACCAGGAATCGTATTCAGACGGTGCTGACTCTGGAGGAGGGCCAGATTGTTTTCCTGGATACACCGGGTATCCACAAGGCTAAGAACAAGCTGGGTGATTATATGGTGAATGTGGCAGAACGCACGTTGAATGAAGTGGATGTGATTCTTTGGCTGGTAGAGCCTACCAATTTCATCGGAGCGGGAGAGCGCCACATTATTGAACAGCTGAAGAAAGTGAAGACCCCGGTGATACTGGTCATCAATAAGACAGATACCATCAAACGTGACGAGGTGCTTCCCTATATCGACACTTACCGGAAAGAACTGGATTTTCAGGAAATCGTGCCGGTGTCTGCCCTGAAAGGGGATAACACGGATACTCTGGTAAAATGTATCCTGAAATATCTTCCTTACGGTCCTGCATTTTACGATGAAGATACCATTACGGACCAGCCCATGCGGCAGATCGTAGCGGAACTGATCCGTGAAAAGGCGCTGAGACTTTTAGAAGAGGAGATTCCCCACGGAATTGCGGTCAGCATCGAGCAGATGAATTTCAGGAAAAATATCTGCGATATCGAGGCCACCATTATCTGTGAGAGAGAATCCCACAAGGGCATAGTTATCGGAAAAGGCGGCCAGATGCTGAAACAGATCGGCTCCAAGGCCCGTCCGGAGATAGAAGACCTGTTGGAGACGAAAGTCAATCTTCAACTTTGGGTCAAGGTGAAGAAGGACTGGAGAGACAGCGATTTCCTTTTGAAGAACTTTGGATACAATCCAAAAGATATTGATATGAACGCATAGAAAAATGAAAAAAGCGAACCCTAATCTTATGAGGCGAAGGCATAACCTTTAGTCTAATTCATACGAAACGGGGGAAGCAGATGAAATCATGGAATTACTGGCAGCAGTTTGCTCATACCGGCAGGATTGACGACTACTTATCCTATGCGTCCCATGCGGCGCAGGAAAACAGTTGCATGGTGCAGGAAGAACGCGTGACACAGAAAGAAAGCTGTGTTGCTGCGGATAACAGTCGGTATGGGAAGCCGAAGAAAGAAGATTCAGGAGTCCGGCAGGATGCAGGAATTTATATGTGTAACAGGAATGATACTGAAGCAGATGCCTGTAGGTGAATACGACAGACGCATCTGCCTTCTTACGAAGGAAAGAGGGAAAATATCGGCTTTTGCCAGAGGTGCCAGAAAGCCCGGCAGCAAAATGGCGGCAGGTACCAACCCTTTTTCCTTTGGCACTTTCAAGCTTTATGAAGGTAAGAACTCTTATACGGTAGCGGAAGCGGATATTCAGAATTATTTTGAAGAGCTGAGGACAGATTACATCGGTGCCTGCTATGGGATGTATTTTGCGGAAATTGCAGATTACTATACCAGAGAGAATAATGATGAGAGGGAGATGATGAAGCTTCTCTACCAGTCGCTGCGGGCACTGTGTGCGCCGTCGCTGCCTGACCGGCTGATCAAATGTATCTATGAAATCAAGGCCATTGCCATTAACGGAGAATTTCCGGGACTGCCGAATGACCGAAATGTAACAGAGGTGGCCGCCTACACAGTAGAATACATAGTGGCAAGCTCTGTAGAAAAATTGTATACATTCACCGTGAAAGAACCGATTCTTGAGGAATTGGAGTCACTTTCAGAGCTTTACCGTACCCATTTTATGGAAAAAGAGTTCAAAAGTCTTGAAATATTGAAAACTCTCTGTTGAAAAATATAGAAAGATTTGATACACTACCTAGAGGGCGAATTTTAATCGCACATCATCAGAAGGAGCGAATAGCATGAGAGGAAGAAGAAAAGCAGGAGTCATCCTGTGCAGTATTCTGTGCCTGGCGATGCTGCTTTTGGGCGGCTGTAGTCAGACTCAAGTACCTGAAACATTATCCGTTCCTGCCATATCTGTTACGAACAAAGGGAAAGTAACCGCCTATCTGATAGAAGATTTTGACAAGGACTATTATGACCTTGCCGAGCTGCAGGCTCTTGTCACTGAGGAGCTGGCAGAATTCAACAGCAGTCATAAGACAGCTGAAGGACAGGATACGGTGAAGATGATATCTCTTACAGAGGCAACAGACGGCAGCCGGACGGTGAAGCTGGTACTGGAATTTCAGAATATTGCATCCTACACGGAATATACCGGCATGGAACTGTTTTACGGAACCGTTGCTCAGGCTTATGAAGCGGGGTGTGATCTGGACACAGAGCTTACAGCAGTGAAGGATGGCTCGACCATTGATAAAATGGGCATTTATGAGCAGGGTACCAGGAACATACTCATAGCCCGGGAAAAGGTTCGCATCTACGGACCTGGTAAGGCACTGTATATCAGTACCGGAGCAGTATTAAATGAAGACGGAAGTGTAGATCCTTCCGATACAGAAGATAGTACCTATATTATTATGAAATAAGAGGAGCAGGATTATGGAAAAAACAATGGAAAAAATCGTAGCACTGGCTAAAGCAAGAGGATTCGTTTATCCTGGATCTGAGATTTACGGCGGACTTGCCAATACCTGGGATTACGGTAATCTGGGTGTGGAGCTGAAGAACAATGTTAAGAAAGCTTGGTGGCAGAAATTCGTTCAGGAGAATCCCTACAACGTAGGTGTAGACTGCGCGATTCTGATGAACCCTCAGACATGGGTAGCCAGCGGACATTTGGGCGGTTTCTCCGATCCTTTGATGGATTGTAAGGAATGCCATGAGAGATTCCGTGCAGATAAGCTGATTGAAGATTACTGTGCAGAGAACGGTATCGAACTCACTGAGAGCGTAGATGCATGGAGTCAGGAGCAGATGAAGAATTTTGTGGAAGAGCACAACATTCCCTGCCCTACCTGTGGAAAACACAACTTTACCGATATCCGCCAGTTCAACCTGATGTTTAAGACCTTCCAGGGCGTAACCGAGGATGCTAAGAATACTGTATATTTGAGACCTGAGACCGCTCAGGGTATCTTTGTTAACTTTAAGAATGTTCAGAGAACTTCCCGTAAGAAAGTTCCTTTCGGTATCGGTCAGATCGGTAAATCTTTCCGTAATGAGATCACACCCGGTAACTTTACTTTCCGTACCAGAGAGTTCGAGCAGATGGAGCTTGAGTTCTTCTGTGCTCCGGGTACCGACCTTGATTGGTTCCATTACTGGAGAGCATTCTGTCGTGACTGGCTGTTGGCTCTCGGCATGAAAGAGGATGAAATCCGTCTGCGTGACCACAGTCCTGAAGAGCTGTGCTTCTATAGTAAGGGTACTACCGATATCGAGTTCCTCTTCCCGTTTGGATGGGGCGAACTGTGGGGTATCGCTGACAGAACCGATTACGACCTGACCCAGCATCAGAACGTATCCGGTGAGGATATGTCTTACTTTGATGATGAGAAGAAGGAGAAGTACATCCCTTACGTAGTAGAGCCTTCTCTTGGTGCTGACCGTGTCGTTCTGGCATTCCTGTGTGCAGCTTATGATGAAGAGGAACTGGAAGGCGGCGATATGCGTACCGTTCTGCGTTTCCATCCTGCACTGGCACCTGTAAAGATCGGTGTGCTGCCTCTGTCCAAGAAGCTGAACGAGGGTGCTGAGAAGATTTATACTCAGTTGAGCAAGAAGTACAACTGTGAATTTGACGACAGAGGAAATATCGGTAAGAGATATCGTCGTCAGGATGAAATCGGTACTCCTTTCTGCATTACTTACGACTTTGAATCTGAGACCGATGGCTGCGTAACTGTACGTTTCCGTGACTCCATGGAGCAGGAGCGTGTAGCAATCGCTGATCTGGATGCTTATTTTGCAGATAAATTTACATTCTAATGATTTTGGCAGACCTTAAGTCTGTGCTGATATATGGGCTGCCCGGCTTCGTGCCGGCAGCCTGTTTACCGTAAAGTATATTTTTTGGAGGAAGACAACCATGAAAGCATATGGTGTAAATGAATTACGAAGAATGTACCTTGACTTCTTCGAGAGCAAGGGCCATTTAAAAATGAAGAGCTTTTCCCTGGTGCCCCACAATGATAACAGCTTGCTGATCATCAACTCCGGTATGGCACCTCTTAAGCCTTATTTTACAGGACAGGAGATTCCGCCCAGACGCAGAGTGACTACTTGTCAGAAGTGTGTACGTACCGGCGATATCGAGAACGTAGGTAAGACTGCAAGACATCTGACCTTCTTTGAGATGCTGGGTAACTTCTCTTTCGGTGATTACTTCAAGCACGAAGCTATCGCGTGGAGTTGGGAGTTCCTGACACAGGTAGTTGGCATGGATCCTGAGAGACTGTATCCTTCTATCTACTGTGAGGATGATGAAGCATACGATATCTGGACCAAGGAAATCGGTGTTCCCGGTGAGAAGATCACCCGTTTCTACCGTGATGCAGACGGTAAGTGCGATAACTTCTGGGAGCACGGCGCAGGTCCCTGCGGTCCCTGCTCTGAAATCTACTATGACAGAGGCATTAAATATGGCTGTGGCAAGCCAGATTGTAAAGTAGGATGTGACTGCGACCGTTTCATGGAAGTATGGAACAACGTATTTACCCAGTTCGACAACGACGGCCACGGCAATTACACCGAGCTGATCCAGAAGAATATCGATACCGGTATGGGTCTGGAGCGTCTGGCAGTAGTCGTACAGGATGTAAACTCTGTATTTGACGTAGATACCATGAAAGCAATCCGTGACCGCATCTGTGAGATTGCAGGCGTGACCTACCAGACAGATGATGCGAAGGATGTATCTATCCGTCTGATCACTGACCATATCCGTTCTTCAACCTTTATGATCAGTGACGGTATCATGCCTTCCAACGAAGGAAGAGGCTATGTGCTTCGTCGTCTGATCCGTCGTGCTGCAAGACACGGCAGACTTCTCGGTATCGATGGCAAGTTCCTGGCTAACTTGAGCCAGACCGTTATCAATGAGTGTAAGGACGGTTATCCGGAACTGGAGGAGAAGAAAGCATTTATCCTGAACGTACTGACTCAGGAAGAAGATAAATTTGACAAGACCATCGACCAGGGCTTAAGCATCTTAAGTGATATGGAAGAGGAAATGAAGGCAAACGGCGTGACTGAGCTTTCCGGCGAGAATGCATTCAAGCTGTATGATACTTACGGATTCCCTACCGATCTGACGGAAGAAATCCTGGCTGAGAAGGGCTTTACCATTGACCATGCAGGCTTTGCAGTATGCATGCAGGAGCAGAAGGACAAGGCTCGTAAGGCTCGTAAGGTTACCAACTACATGGGTGCAGATGTGACAGTATATGAGTCCATTGATCCTTCCATCACCACAGAATTCGTAGGTTATGACAGATTGACTCATGAGTCCAAGGTAACTGTTCTGACAACCGAGACTGAGCTGGTAGATGCTCTGACAGACGGCGAAGTAGGTACCATTATCGTAGAAGAGACTCCTTTCTACGCTACCATGGGTGGTCAGGTTGGAGACATCGGTGTGATCACCACTGCAGAAGGCAGTTTCGAAGTAAAGGATACCATTAAGCTGTTAGGCGGTAAAGTAGGCCATATCGGTGTTGTGACCAAGGGCATGATTAAGACCGGTGATGTAGTTACTTTATCAGTAGATGCTGTAAGGAGAGCAGATACCTGTAAGAACCACAGTGCAACTCACCTGCTTCAGAAGGCGCTCCGTGAAGTACTGGGTACTCATGTAGAGCAGGCCGGTTCCTACGTAGACGGCGAGAGACTGAGATTCGACTTCAGCCACTTTGCAGCTATGACTCCTGATGAGATCAGCAAGGTAGAAGCGATTGTCAATGCCAAGATTGCAGAAAGCCTTCCTGTTGCAACCAATATTATGAGCATTGAAGATGCCAAGAAGACAGGTGCTATGGCACTGTTTGGAGAAAAATACAGTGAGAAAGTTCGTGTGGTAAGCATGGGCGATTTCTCCACTGAGCTGTGTGGTGGTACCCACGTAGCCAATACCGGTGTGATCACTGCATTCAAGATTCTTTCCGAGAACGGTGTTGCTGCCGGTGTAAGAAGAATCGAAGCACTGACCGGTAACGGTGTATTCGCATATTATCGTGGTCTGGAGCAGACCCTTGCTGCAGCAGCAAAGGTTATGAAGACCACCCCTGCATCTTTGGTAGAGAGATGCGAGCACGTTCAGGCTGAACTGAAAGCTCTGAATTCTGAAATTGAATCCTTGAAGAGTAAAGCTGCTAAGGATGCTCTGGGAGATGTTATGAACCAGGTAACAGAAGTAAAGGGAATCAAGCTTCTGGCTACCAGCGTAGACGGTGTAGATATGAACGGTCTGCGCGACCTTGGCGATCAGCTTAAGGATAAGCTTGGCGAAGGTGTCGTAGTGCTTCTGTCCAATCAGGACGGCAAGGTAAATATGGTGGCTATGGCTACTGATGTAGCTGTAAAGGCCGGCGCTCATGCCGGTAACCTGATCAAGGGAATCGCAGCACTTGTTGGCGGTGGCGGTGGCGGCCGTCCTAACATGGCTCAGGCCGGCGGTAAGAATCCGGCAGGTATTCCTGAGGCACTTGGTAAGGTGGCTGAGACCTTAGAGGGACAGTTGAAATAAAGTTGTTTTAATTGAGGGGCAAATCTTCGGATTTGCCTCTTTTTCCGCGGGCCTCTCTATATAATGTTGCTGTGAGCAGCGAAGCTATGAACAGTAACCTTTAAATCGTATTGATATTATGAGAAGCAAATATTTGAGTTGCTATTTTTCGATTGATAGTATAGAATAAAAGCAAAGCAAAAGTTTTTAGAAAAGGATGAAGAATAGGAAGGAGCGTGAGGCTTTATGGGATTTTACCTAAATCCGCCTGCAGATGATTTTGCGGCAGTGTTAAATACCGGTTTATATGTTGATAAAACACAGTTGATTCAATATACTAATAGCGTACTTAACAGTGCAATGAAACTGACTTGTGTAAGCCGACCGCGTCGTTTCGGGAAATCCTTCGCTGCAAAAATGCTTGCAGCATATTATTCTAAAGGAGCAAATTCAAAAGAACTGTTTCAAAATCTTAAGATTGCAAAATCTAAAGAGTTTGCAAAGCACTTGAATCGGTACGATGTATTATCGTTGGATATTACCTGGTTTATTTCTAATGCTCCCAGTATACGGGATACAGTTACTGATATGCAGAAATATGTGATTGAGGAATTGCGAGAGGTATATCCTGACTGTATTAGTTCAAATATCAGCACACTACCCATGGCATTGGCACAAATCGGATCGAGAACAGGTACAAAATTCTTTATTATTATTGATGAATGGGATGCACTTTTTAGAGAGGCCAAAGACGATATTGAGCTACAGAAATCTTATCTTCAATTACTACGGGGATTATTTAAAGGAATGCAGATATCACAGTTTGTGATTGGGGCTTATATGACAGGAATACTGCCTATTAAGAAGTATGGAACACAATCGGCCCTGACGGATTTCTTCGAATATACCATGATCGAACCGGGAACATTGGCAGAGTATGTAGGATTCACGGAAAAAGAAGTAAGGCAATTATGTGAAGAGCACTCTTTAGATTATGAAGAAGCCAGTACATGGTACGATGGCTATCAGCTTGGCACAGTAGGGCACGTTTATAGTCCGAATTCAATCATTAAGGCTATTTATAATAAAAGGTTCAGCAATTATTGGACGCAGACAGAGACATATGAATCTCTGAAGATTTATATAGACATGGATTTTGATGGACTTAAGACAGCTATCGTAAACATGCTTGGAGGCGGAAGATGTGTCATTGATACCGGAACTTTTCAGAATGATATGACTTCGTTGAAAAGTAAAGATGATGTATTTACTTTGTTGGTACATTTGGGGTATCTTGCTTATGATGCGGATAAAAAGGAAGTGTTTATTCCTAACGAGGAGGTTAGAGAAGAGTTTATCCGGGCAATCAAGAATGGTGGCAGACCAGAACTGGTGAAAGCAGTGCTTACCTCAGATGAACTTCTTGCAGCCACGCTTCGGATGGACAGTGAAACAGTTGCCAAGTTGATCGATGAGGCTCATAGTGCGAATACTGCACCGAATTTCTATAATAATGAACAGGCGTTGAGAAGCGTTATATTGATGGCATATTTAAGCAGTGTAGACCATTATTCGAAGATTCAGGAGTTAACTTCGGGAACAGGGTATGCTGATATAATGTTCTTGCCAAATAGAGGTTCTGATAAGCCGGTGATGATTGTAGAACTAAAGTGGAATAAGACGTCAGATGGTGCGATTGCTCAAATTAAAGATAGAAAGTATGCACAAGCTTTAGAAAATTATGGCGGAGATATTTTACTTGTTGGTATTAATTATGACGTTAAAAGTAAAAAACACCAATGTACGATAGAAAATATAAAAAAATATTAAAAGACTGTGAAATTTTTATGCCGGCATTTCGTGCCGGCTTTTTTTGTGCTATACTTGGATACTGGTAAAATGTAATTAATAGACGATAGCTGCTGGCAAAGGGAAGGAACGAATATAAATGAGTGCATTTGTGACCTTTGAAAATGTTAAAAAGGTTTATAAGACAGGGGAAATGGAGATTTCTGCCCTGCACGATGTGAATTTTGAGATAGAGAAGGGTGAGTTCTGTGTGATCGTAGGTGCATCCGGTGCAGGCAAGACTACGATACTTAATATTCTGGGAGGAATGGATACCTTAAGCGGAGGAAAGGTGTGGCTGGATGGGCAGGAGATATCTGCCTATGACAATCGTCAACTGACCACCTACAGAAGGTATGATATCGGATTTGTATTCCAGTTTTATAATCTGGTGCAGAATCTGACGGCGCTGGAAAATGTGGAACTGGCCGCGCAGATCTGCAAGGAGCCGTTGGATGCAGCGCAGGTTCTTAGAGAAGTAGGGCTGGGAGCACGTCTGGGAAATTTCCCCGCGCAGTTATCCGGTGGAGAGCAGCAGAGGGTTGCCATTGCAAGAGCTTTGGCGAAGAATCCCAAGATTCTTTTATGTGATGAGCCGACCGGTGCGCTGGATTATAATACCGGTAAGGCAGTTCTGAAGCTTTTGCAGGATACCTGCAGACAGAAAGGCAAAACGGTTATCGTTATTACCCATAACTCTGCGCTGACTGCTATGGCGGATCGTGTGATTACCGTAAAGAGCGGTACCGTGGTAGATATGGTGAAGAATGACAAGATTGTGGATATTGCAGATCTTGAATGGTAAGCGTGAAAAGACTTTCTAAGGTTCGATAGGACCGAACCTTAGAAAGTCTAAATTTCACGTGGGAGAATCGCGGAGCGATTCTCCACGCTGGATTGAGATGCAAGACGTAAGTTAGAATGGAGGAAGATTGATGTCTACTATGTGGAAGTCCACATTCAGGGAGATAAAGCAGAGCTTTGGCCGTTTCTTTGCCATTATGGCGATTGTGGCGCTGGGAGTGAGCCTGTTTGCGGGACTGAAAGTTACGAGAGCGTGCATGGTGAAGACTACCGGAAATTATTTGACGGAAAAGGAATTTTATGATTATCGGATTCTGTCTACGGTTGGATATGATGAACAGGATATAGAAGTTATGCGAAGGCAGGAGGGAGTACGTGCCGCAGAAGGTACGGTGGCGTTAGACATTCTCTGTACCTTACAAAAAGGAAATGAGATGGTCTTAAAAATGTACAGCCTGCCTCAGGAAGTCAATAAGCTGGAATTGAAAGCAGGAAGACTGCCCGGCAGTGCAGAAGAGTGCGTGGTGGACAGCTCCCTGTGCTCAAAGGACGATATCGGCAAAAAGATAGTGCTTGCAGAAAGCAATGAGGAGTCTGACCTGGAGAATTTTGCACATACAGAGTATACAATCGTAGGTATCGTGCAGTCTCCTTTATACATACAGTATGAGCGCGGCAATACTTCTCTTGGAAACGGGCGATTAAGTGGTTTTGCATATATTCCCATGGATGGTTTTGCGGTAGATTATTTTACGGAAGTCTATGTAAAGTTTGACAAGGACTTTGAGATGTACAGTGATGAGTATACTAAGTACATGGATGAAAAAGAGGAAGCATGGGAAGAACTGGCAGCGGTACTTGCCGATGAAAGATATGAGCGTGTGAAAGCGGATGCCGAGAAAGAACTGGCGGATGCGGAGGAAGAACTTGCAGAAGGCAAAGCTGAAGGTGAGCAGGAACTTGCTGATGCATGGCTGGAGCTGGAGGATGCCAGGCTGGAAATCGAGGATGGAGAATCACAGCTGGAAGAAGCAGAAAAAGAGCTCGCTAATGCTTTGAAGACCCTGGAAAAGAAAGAAAAAGAAATTGAGGATGCCCAAAGCACCATTGACAAAGAGGAAAAGAAGCTTTCAGACGGCGAGACAGAGCTGGAACGGAATCTGGCACTGTGGCAGGAGCAGAAGAATAAGCTGACAAGCGGTAAAAGTGAGTTATCCGCAGGACAGGCACAACTGACAAGCCAGTCTGCAGTGATTACTCAGTCTGAGGCGCAGCTGACGGCTGCAGAGACTCAGCTTGCTGAGAAAGAACAGGAGCTGAAAGCCCAGGAGACAACGTTAAATGCCAAGGAAGTACAGCTTCTGGCACTGCAGACGATAGCAGTGACGGATGAGTTAAAGGCACAGGTAGAGCAGGGATTAGCTGAAATTGCAGGGTATCGGACGCAGATTGCAGATGGCTGGAATCAGATCAATGACGCCAAAGCCCAGATTGCAGAGGGAAAGGCTGCACTGGAAAGTGGTAAAGCAACGGTCAATGGTTATCAGAATCAGCTGAACGAAGGAAATAATCAGATTGCGTTGGGTGAGGAGGAGCTTGATAAGGCTTACAAGCAGCTTCTGGATGCACAGATTCAGCTGGCGGAGGGCAGAGTACAGCTTTTGGACGCCAAGGCTCGGATTGCCGATGGACGCAGCCAGATCAATAAGGGTTGGCAGGAATTAAAAGAAGGACAGGAGGATCTAGCTGATGCCCGCAAGGAACTGGAAGACGGCAGGCTGAAATATGAGGATGGTCTTGCAGAATACCAGAATGGTGTAAAGGAATTTGAAGAAGAAATTGCGGATGCTGAGAAAAAGATAGCAGATGCAAAAGAAAAACTGGCAGAGATGGCTGATCCGGTTAGCTATGTACTGGGCAGGGAAACAAATGTTGGCTATGTCTGTTTTGAAAATGATTCCGGAATCGTGGACGGTATTGCAAATGTTTTTCCTGTATTCTTCTTTGCAGTAGCGGCACTGGTATGCATTACCACCATGAACCGTATGGTGGAGGAGCAGCGGACTCAGATTGGTGTATTGAAAGCACTGGGGTACAGTCAGGCATCTATTATGTGTAAGTATCTGTTTTATTCAGGTACTGCGGCTGCGTCAGGCTGTATTTTAGGATATCTTTTGGGAATCTGGCTGTTCCCTCTGGTCATCTGGTACGCATATGGGATCATGTATAAAGTGGACTCGTTGAAATTTGTTTTTGACGGAAAATTGGCTGCAGTTTCTCTGGCAGTATCCATGCTTTGCTCTATCGGTACCACATGGCTTAGCTGCCGCTATGAATTGTCGGAGGTAGCAGCTCAGCTGATGCGCCCTAAGGCCCCTAAAGCGGGACAAAGAGTACTGTTGGAGCGTGTGCCTTTTATCTGGAAACGGCTGAAGTTCCTTTACAAAGTGTCATACCGGAATATTTTCCGATATAAGAAACGATTCTTTATGATGGTAATCGGTATCAGCGGATGCACAGCGCTTTTGGTTACAGGTTTTGGTATAAAGGACTCGGTTTGTCATGTGGCGGATCATCAGTATGGCAGGATTCAGATATATGATGCAAGTGTGACTTATGCTGATGGTCTCACGGATGAGAACTATCTTGAACTGGATGAGGTATTGGAAGGAAAATGTACCGGTTACACAGTGGTAATGGAAACTACGGCGGACCTGGTCATAGATGGACAGAACAAGTCAGTATATCTGGTAGCGACAGACGAGAACGAAGACATTTCTCCGTATTTAAGCCTGCATACAGAAGATGGGGAAGCTATTCCATATCCGGAATTGGGGAAATGTATTATTTCTCAGAATATATCCAAGCAGTACGGTGTTGAACCGGGAGACAGTATCACTCTGCGTGATGAAAATATGAAAGAGATGGAATTGGAAGTTTGTGGATTTAATGTAAATTATATTTCTAATTATGTGTACATTTCCACCCAGACTTATGAACAGCTGATGGGAAAAGAGGCTTCCTGCAAGACAGTATATATGAATCTGGCAGAAGATGTGGATGCTCACAAGCTGTCCGCTTCTCTGATGAAACTGGAGGGTGTAGCCTCTGTGTCCATAAATGCAGATATGCTGGAACGATTCAGCAGTATGCTGGGGAGTATGGACCTGATCATTCTGGTGGTCATTCTATGCGCTGCAGGACTGGCGTTCATCGTGCTTTATAACCTGACCAATATCAATATTACGGAGCGTGTCAGGGAAATCGCTACCATCAAGGTACTGGGATTTTACAAGAAAGAAACAGCTTCTTATGTATTTCGGGAAAACGTTGTACTGACTTTTATCGGAGCATTAGTGGGACTTGTCCTTGGAAAATACTTCCACCGGTTTGTAATGGCAGCTATTAAGATCGATATGGTGAGCTTCGACGTAAATATTGAACCGATCAGTTATGTGTATAGCTTATTACTGACATTAGTGTTTGCATGGTTCGTAAACCGGTTCATGGGAAAAAAGCTGGAGCGGATCAGCATGACGGAGTCTCTCAAATCAGTGGATTAAGTTGCAGATTTGTGGTATGATGGAGAAAATGGCGCAGGCATCAAAGATGGTTTGATGCAGCGGCATATTTACAGGAAATGCTTAGTATGATAGATATAAGGAGGACGAGAGTATGAGTAATTTCTGGAAAAGAACAGGGTGGTTCGGACTGGCTGTGACAGCTTTGATCGCCAGCCTTGGAATGCAGATTCTCATGGGGGTCATTGCTATGTTGCCGGCATCAATCATGGCCGGTGTGGAGGCCAGGATGCAGGGGATTACAGACATGGCTGAAATGGAAGCGCAGATTATGGAGAAAGCAATGGGAGCGGCTTCCTGGGGTGTGTTGTTTTACCACATTATTTCACTACCGGTGTTTGGATTGTGGTATTATTTCGGGTGTGGAAAGCCGAAGGCGCAAAATCCGGTTAAGGTGTTGAAAGTAAGAGGGTTTGTGGTCGCATTTGTTGCCGGATTCGGACTGTGTCTGGTGGCTAACGGTATTGCTATGGTGCTGCAGTATCTGACACCGACGTTATTCGAAGAGTATTTGCAGTTGATGGAGACGGCAGGAATGGGTGAGAATCCTGTTACGATCATTGCAGCTGTGCTTCTGGCGCCTATCGGGGAAGAACTTCTCTGTCGCGGAATCATCATGCATTATGGGAAGAAGATGGCAGCAGGTATCGGCAGTGAGAAAGTATCCTTCTGGATTGCCAATGTACTTCAGGCGCTCTTGTTCGGTATCATGCACGGGAACTTCGTGCAGGGAACATATGCCTTTATCCTGGGCATGGGACTGGGACTTCTTTGCCACCGATATAAGAGTCTGTATCCGGCTATGCTGTGTCATTTTGCAGTGAATTTCCTGTCCACTTATGTGATGGGATACCTGTTTGGATGGGTACCGGAGAACCTGGTTGGAACACTGATTATTTCCGTGCTTGGAATTGTGATTACCGGCATCGCAGCTATGTTGGCTAAAGAAAAGAATATTCAGGAAGCTCTCTAATAGATCGGTACATATGGGTGTAACATATAGAACGGTTGAAGGGTGAGGTTGCTTGGGTAGTTGAATAGGGTAACAGCGGAGGCACTCTCAGGTGGAAACCTGGGAGTGTTTTTGGTATAATGGGACAAGACAGAAAGAATAATTTTTGAGTAGCATCCATTGGGGTTCAATCAGCGCTTGAGTTAGATTTTGAATAGCAACTCAAGAGACTCTTGCTGTACAATTATGCTTAGAGAAGGTATTCTGGAGATGTAAACGCCGGTGAAATACAAATTTTGAATGAAAAGAGGTAACAAGATGTTTGATACAAATAAGGTTGCAAATAATATTAAGAACGCAAGAACAAAAATGAATATGACACAGATGAATTTGGCGGATGAGATGGGTGTCAGTTATCAAGCCGTGTCAAATTGGGAGAGAGGAAATTCAATGCCTGATATCTCCAAATTGCCGGAACTCTGTAAAATCTTAAATATTAGTTTTGAGGAATTAGTTGGAGAACGAACTGCAGAAACTGATATTGCAGAAAAACTGATGAAGGATGAGAATTCAGATGTTACATTAGAAGAAATGGCGCAGGTGGGTCAACTGGTTAAACCCGATAAAATTGAGCGCAAAGTAAACGAAATGATAGGAAAGGGAGGAAAGGTACCTTTTTCTGCGTTGGTAAGTCTGGCACCTTTTATGGATAAGGAAACTTTGAGTAAGATGGCTGAGGAAATGGCCGATACAGAAATAAAGAAGCTCTGCGCAATCGCACCATTTATAGAAAAAGAATCGATGGACAAGATTGTTGATAAGTGTATTCAGAACGAACGTGTTGATGTAAATAATATTGTTGCGATAGCACCATTTTTATCGAAATCAACAATACAGAAAATCACTGAATATTTGCTTGAACATGGTCAGGCAAAGAAACTTGTTGCAATTGCACCGTTTATGGGGAAAGAGATGTTCCCAAGTCAATTGAAAGATATACAGTTTGATATGGAAGAAAAGGGGGAAAACAACTCCTGTTCTACAAATGTTGAATTAGATGATTTGGATGAGGATGATGTGGCTAAGATTGCCTTCGAGGCGTTGGAACAGGGAAATGATGTTGTGGAATATCTTGACTATATGGACGAAGATGATGTTGCGACACTGGCTCTTAGAGCTTTGGAGTTAGGTAAGGAAACAGAAATGTTTTTGGATTACATGGATGAAGATGATGTGGAACAATTGGCATCCAAAGCATTGGAGGATGGGAAACCAATTGAATGTTACCTGGATTATATGGGTGAGGATGCCATCAAGAAATTGTTGTTGAAGTCAGTAAAAAAGTAAGTAACCTGCACCAGTGGCATAGGATCGTAATGTTGTAGTAGATAATCTTGGTTGAGCACGATACAACTAATGCGTCATTGAATTTAACTTTTCTCGTGATAAGATTTTATTAGAATAAATCACAGGAGGGGCAATATGCTATAAGCCGGGAATGATTCTTGGCCTAGCAAGTACATTGGCATTAAAGGGAAACACAGATGAAGCGATTGAATTAATGGAGAGAGGTTTGCCTTTATCTATTAACGAGAAGCAAAAATCTACGATGCGTGCAACCCTATGCTTTTTGTATTTGAAAGCCGGAAGAGAAGATAAGGCAAACAGACTTGCATCCGAACTTCCACATACAAGAGAAAGTAGAGAAGTAATCCAGCCGCTAATCCAACAGGGACTGGATGATTCGGAGATAGATGAAAATATAAAGAATATACTTCTTGGAGATGGAAAGGGAATTTGGTAAACAATACTCGCAGCGTTTGTTCCGCACAGCGGAAGGGTTTGGGCGAAGCCCAACATTAGAACAAGGGCCCGTATTTGGCCCTTTGTTCTCTGCTTGATACAAAGAATGGCAACTTTTACATCGTGTGTTATTACAGTAATAATAAACATCCGGGTGTGGCATTGCAACATTATTTGCCTGATAGCGAAGCACTTATAGAGTACATGGTTTATACCAGGTAAAAAATCATTCATAAGTGGTACATGCCCTTTATAAGATAGATTAACTGAATGTACGGGACGCGCCTTACCATGAAAAAGAGAAAATTGAACTATGTAATACATAACCCTAACACAATGGAAAAAACCGCTGATTTTTTGCTGGAAATACTGATTGCTGCAAATGCGGAAAAGGTTGAACAGGCTCTTAGAGAGGCAGCAGCCCCAAATGAAGAACAGAAAGATGAGACGGAGTGCGCAGTATAAAGCGTGCTCTTTTTGTTTCTAAAATTGTCAAATATTAAATTTCAAGATAAAAAATGAGACAAAATCTCAAAAATATATTGTGAAAATGTATAATGTCGGATATAATAATATCAGAATGGAGGTAAAAAGATATGTTATGTCAATTTACTGTGAAAAATTACAAAAGCATCCGGGATGAAGTGACTTTTGATATGCAGGCAACTGCAATCTCTGAACATGAAGATAGAGTGATAAAGGATTATGATGAAGAAATGTATCTGCCGGTATCGGCTATTTATGGTCCTAATGGTGGTGGTAAATCAAATGTGTTGGAAGCGTTGAATACGTTAGTTGCAAAGATACTGCGTCCCCTTTATGCTACTGCAGATAATGAGGAACGTGCATTCCTTCAGAAAAGAATTATAGTAGAGCCATTTACTTTTTCGGAGGAGAGCAAAGGCAGTCCGACGGAATTTGAAATCTTTTTCAGGACCAGATTGGCTGAGTACAGATATATTTTACATGTAAAAAGAGATATCGTTGTGTATGAAAGCTTGGACAGGGTGAAGCTGGACACCGGAAGACGTTCTGCACTTTTTGAACGTCAGGAAAAAGGAATAGAACTAAAGGGTGCATTTGCAAGACTGAAAGTCAGTGAAGATTTGTCTAAAACCCTTACCTTGCTCTCTTACTTAGGAATTGCTTATAGGGAGAATGCGGTTGTAAAGGACGTTTTGGGATGGTTTGAATATGGAATTGATTTCTTGAATTATGGTAATCCCATGCAGGAGCTGCGCATGGCGGTGGCCAATTCCGATGAAGTAAAGCATATCATGCTGGATATGATTCAGGAGATGGATCTGGATATCGTGGACTTCCGCGTGGAGGAGAAAGAAAACGATTTAATTGAGGTGTACACAAAGCATTCTGTGGACGGATATGAGACGGAATTGAATTTGTCCGATGAATCCAGCGGAACTAAGAAATTGTTTGGTTTGTTGCCTTTTATTGCGGCAAGTTTGCTGACAGGTACGGTTTTAATTATTGATGAATTAGATGCGAAGATTCATCCGGTGCTTTTGCGTCACATTATCATGATGTTTAATGATATGAGCATTAATCGGCACAAGGCACAGTTGATATTTACGTCCCATGATTTGTCTACAATGAACAGTGAAGTGTTCCGTAGGGATGAAATTTGGTTTGTGGCGAAAGGAAATGCACAGAATTCCAAGCTGTATTCCCTGGTGGAGTTCAAGAATGAAAAGGGTGAATCTGTGCGTAAGGATGCTAAGTTTGATAAGCAGTATTTGGAAGGTAAGTATGGGGCGGATCCATACCTCAGAAGAATTATAGATTGGGGGAAAGTCAATGCCTAAAAAAGCCGGAATGGAGAAATGGAAAAAGCAACGCCGCCAAGAACATTTGGAACTTAAGAAATATCGTTATTATATATTTTGTGAAGGTCAGCAGACTGAGCCACAGTATTTTTCTGGATTTAAGAAGTTGATTGAGGATAATCCGATTTACAGAGATATGGTGTTGATTGAGATCGAACCATGTCAAGCTGAGACTATGCGTGTTATCGGTATGGCTGAAAAGTATGTGAAAAAGAATAATATCCAGAAGGGACAGATATGGTGCGTCTATGATAAAGACAGTTTTCCAGCCAGCAATTTCAATGGTGTGGTAAGACGAGCAGAACGGCTGAATGAAGAAAATCCAGATTTACAATATCATGCTGCATGGAGCAACGAATGTATTGAATTCTGGTTCCTGCTCCACTTTGCATATTATACAGCTAATAATCATCGGACCGAGTATATCTCTTTCCTGAATGATAAGTTCAGGGAATTGGGGATAGGTAAGTATCAGAAGAACATGAAGGATATTTTTGATATTCTCATGGAGAAGGGTAGCCCGAAACTGGCGATACGATATGCGAAGCGGATTATAAAGGATGGGCAAGGTAAGATGCCGTCGGAGATTGCACCGGGGACTAGGGTGTATGAGTTGGTGGAGGAACTGGCGAAGTATTTGCCGGAGGCGAGAAAAAGATATTTTATGTAGAAGGGAGAATGGAAGAATGAACAAAGGCAAATTTGAATTAGTAGCAGCAACACCGATGAATCCTAATTGGGATAAACTTATTTCTCGTACATGTCAGTTGTATTCGAGAAAAGACGATATACGTAGTCCATTTGCGAGAGATTATACACGTATATTACATTCAATGGCTTATCGAAGACTAAAGCATAAAACGCAGGTATTTTTCAATATAGCTAATGATCATATATGCACTCGTATGGAACATGTAGCACATGTGGATTCTGTTAGCCAAACTATAGCCAAGAATTTGGGATTAAATGATGAATTGATAAAAGCAATCGCTATGGGACATGATTTGGGTCATGCACCTTTTGGTCATCAGGGTGAGACGGTGATAAGTGATTTGAGTCAAAAACATTTAGGAGAGAAGTTTTGGCATGAGAGAAATGGTTTGAGGTTTGTGGATGAAATCGAGTTACTTGAAGATAATTATAAAAAATGTAGGAATCTTGATTTGACATATGCTGTACGAGATGGGATTATTTCACATTGCGGAGAAGTTGATGAAAATGGATTAATGCCAAGGGAAAAATTGCTTGAGTTGGATGAGTTTGTTTCTCCAGGACAATATCAAGCAGCAACTTGGGAGGGATGTGTAGTAAAGATAGCGGACAAAATAGCATATATAGGACGAGATATTGAAGATGCTATTAACTTGGGATTCCTTAATGAGACGACAAAAAACGATTTGCTAAAAATGGCCAGAGCAAATGACGAAAATGTTCTGAATACCACAGTTATTATGCATAATCTGATTATAGACATATGCGAAAATAGTACTCCGGAAAAAGGGATTTGTTTAAGCCAACGCTTTTTGGAGCAAATTAATAGTGTTAAAGATTTTAACTATAAACACATTTATGGACACGAGCGGTTGATGCCCTTTAAGGAATATTCAAAGTTAGTGATTAGTCAGATATTTGATGTTCTTATGAAAACGTATGATAATAAGCATTCGTGGTCAGCAATTGAAGAAAAGAAGAAATACTACCCTGTGTTGATGGATTCATTTGCAAAATGGTTAGCTAAATACTGCGATGCTGATATCATCCCAGAAGGTCAGTTGTTGACAATAGGGTTAAATTGTGAAAATAAGAAAATATATGGAAAACTTGAAAATGAAAAAATATATATACGTGCAGTATTGGATTTCATTTCGGGAATGACAGATCGATTTGCAATACAGGTATTCAATGAATTATTATCTTATTAGTTGCGGGAAGGCAAGAGAAAACTCTTGCCTTTTTCTGTTACATACAATAAAATAATAGTCGTCACAGAACGTTATAATTCTAACGGAAAGGTTGATATATATGAACATAGCCGCATACTGCCGAGTTTCCACAGATAAAGAAGATCAGCTCAACAGTTTAGAGACTCAAAAAGAGTTCTTCTTAGAATATACCAAACGTACAGGGGACAACCTTATTAAATTATATGCAGACAAAGGCATTTCCGGAACTAAAATCAAAAATCGTAAGGAATTCCAGCGTATGCTTGCAGACGCAGAAAAGGGCTTATTTGAGATGGTTGTGGTTTAGGATATTTCCCGTTTTGCGAAAAACACCGTTGATTTATTACAGTATGGTGGAGCCAAGATTGCCAATATGCTCAATGAACGTGGAATCAAGACTAAGAGAGGAAATAATTGGAGTCAGAATTCCGTATGCCGCATTTTGACCAATGAAATATACACCGGAAAGATTATAAATGGCAAGGAAGAAATCGCGGATTTTCTAATCGGACAGAGAAAAGAAAAAGACGAATCAGAATGGTTAGTAACCATTCGATCGGAACTTCGGATCATTGAGGATGAAATTATTGATAAGGCACAGGAAATCTTAAAAGGTCGCCACGCTTCTTTCAAAATGACTCATGAACGCCAGAGCAACAAGCACTTATTCTCTATGCTGATCAAGTGCAAAGACTGTGGTTGGTCCTTCCGCAGAACTGTCCGCCAGTACAAGAATACTTATGTGCGTTGGGTATGTTCTGGTCACAATGGTCGTGGAGCAGATAGTTGCCCCAATGCGGTAACGGTGGATGAGGAAGAATTGATTCAGGTATTACAGGAGTATTTTCAGGAAGTGCTCAGCAAGAAGAAAAAAGCTATCGACCATGTAATCAAGGAATTTCAGCTTGTCTACAAAGCAAAGGATGAAAATATCGAATACGAAAAGGAACTGAACGCAGAATTAAGCAAGCTGCGTAAGTCTCGTAAGAAATATATGGACATGTACACCGATGATTTGATTTCCAGAGATGAATTGAATGAGAAAATTGGTGGTATGCGAAAAGAGATTGAGCGATTAGAAAAGGAACTGAGTATGGTATCTTATCATCTGATGAAGGGGGAGCAGTTGGAAGCGATTCTGAACAGCACCTTTAAACAGATGGAGGAATATTACAGACGTTCATGAATTGACCAATACCCAGTTCAAACGTCTGATTCAAGAAATCGAAGTGGACAAGGATGGCAACGTGGACATTTACCTGCGCCTTATCGGAGATTTGGGACTGGATGAAACAGTATTGATGATGGAACGGAAGGTGTGGACGAAAACGCAGGCGACAATCAAGAAAAACAAGCAAAATCAAAAGAAAACGCTGATGCAAAAGCAAGCAGTCGTACAACTGCAAAAACAATTCCAAATTGTACCAACCATACATGCGGTTGGTGGAGTGAGAAAATAGAATATAAAGGTGAAAGCGATGTGCCGTAAGAAGGTGTATCGCTTTTATTTTATTTGCAGCAAAAATAATACTTTCGCAGAGCACAAAAATCGGATATAATAAATGCGGAATGGAGGATTAATATGCAAAAGAGACGTAATCAAAGCAGGAATATGAAATTCAACATAGCGGAACTGGAAAAGGAAGCTGCGGTTATATGTCAGGATTTTGCAGTGTTCTGTGTATATGTTTTGGAAAATCAAGTAAAGCTGGCTAAAAATACCGGGAATATTGGAAAGAAGGATTGCTTTGCGTTAAACGCACTTTTTCATGTAAAAGAAGAGTATGAAAGACCTACTCGTCTGCAGAGCCAGTACCCTGTGGTAAGCTTTTTCTATTATATTGCGGTAAAGTACGGTATTTTACAGATAAATTCAGCAGGAACAGCGTTACAGAAAGGGAAAAATTATAGTTTTTTTCAGGAAGCATCCACGTGGGAGCGATATTTTTTATTTTTGGCGGTATTCCTGTTTGATGGAATGTTTACAGTGCGGGATGGTTATTGGGCTGATAACAGAGTGGCGGATACATGGCAGTGGCATGTTGACGGTTTTATGGAATGGTTCGATGAAGAGAAACCCTCCAGCGGCAGCAGATGTCGGTTGTCAAGGACCAGTGGGATTAGCAGTTTATATAGCTTGGTTGAAGTGGTCCCTTATTTGGAAGAGTTTAACCTTATTAAAGTGTGGAACCGTCCGGATATCGAAAAAGGGGACGGGTATTGGTGGGAGATAGAGGTGCTGCCGCTGTTGGGAATGGTATCGGACTTGTACGAAAATACGGATATAGACGAAGAGAAAGTGACGGATAAGGAGGCCTTGATTCGATATAGTTATGAGGCGTATATGGACAGGCTTATCCCGAAACAGAAGGAGAATGGGCTGGTAAGATTATTTGAAAAAACAGGAGCGAAGAATCCGGAACAGATCATCGACCTGGAAGTTGTGGTAAGGCACACAGCCTGTGTGCGGGTGATCAGAATGAATCTTTCAGATACTCTGTACAAACTGCACAGGATGATTCAGAAGGCGGTTGCATTTGACGATGATCATCTCTATGAGTTTACAATTGGGAGGGGGATGATGAAGAAAGTTTACATGGCACCGGATGCAATGACCTCAGGCAATGAACTGTGTGTGACGGATATAAGTCTGGATGATCTGGATTTGCGCAAAGGGCAGAAATTTTTTTATCTGTTTGATTTTGGCGATATGTGGTGGTTTGATATTAAGGTTTTAAGTATTCAGGATGGCATCATTGATGAGCCGGAGGTGATAAAGGCGATTAATGATGCTCCGATACAGTATCCGCTTTATGAGGAGGAAGGATGGTAGTCAGAGGTTACCAGTCAGGTAAGGGTGAATAGTATTCTGGCATCCATTGAGGATGAGCTGATTGAAATGGAATATACTGTACTGATGGGGATTAAGGAGGAAAGACAGGAGAAGACGCCGGATGAAATGCGGCAGGAAATAGAAAGGATTCTTCTGGGGAAACCAGACAGAATGCTGGATTTTATGACGGTGGAAATGAGGAAGATTCTGTCAGAGTTACTGCAGGAGGAGTGGATTGATTTCCTATGATGATTTCGAGTTTCTGGTGTATAGCAGACTGCATTACTTTGGTACATATTATTGCGACTGTTATGACGGGAAGGAGTACATGAGCTGTTGTGAAAGGGAAATGACGGAGAAGATTTTGTCAGAACGGCTGAAGCCGGAAAATGCAGTATACGGTTATCCTGATTTTGAAATGCTTTATTCCGGAAATATGAAAAAACTTCCGGAGGCACAGGAAAAATGGAGAGAGTATGTAAATTTCAATTTGAGTATAGATTGGAGAGTTGCTCAGGAATTGATTACACAGATTCCTGCCATGGCGGCATCAGGAGTTATAGAAAAGGATGAAATTGTGGCGGCATACAGGGAGGGTATTCACAGTGCAGGAGGCAGAATGACCAAAAAGGCAGAAGCCTTGATTCATGAATTGTGTGCGACCATGCCTCTCGCAACCCGAAAGGGGAATGCTGATTTGGAGGAGACAAGTCCCAATTCCCAAGCTTTGATTCATAAAATAGGGATAAAGTAAGGGCACTCTCAGGTGGAAACTTGGGAGTGTTTTTGGTACAATGGAGACAAGACAGAAAGAATATTTTTTGAGTAGCATCCATTGGGCTGGATGTAACCCATGCGGAGGACAGGAGGAACCTTATTCGTCAGATTAGCGGAATTGCAACCAACATCAACCAGATGGCGAAGCACTGTAATGAATCCAGGTGGTTTGGAAATGTGGATGTGCTCAGGATGACACAGGCACTGGATGAGGTAATAAAGCTAATGAAGCAGTTGGAGGGAAAGGTGGCGATGATTATTATGGCGATAACAAAGATTATGTGTATGAAATCGTCAGAGCATGGGAATGTAGCGGCACATTTGAAGCATTCCATAGCTTATATCTGTAATGAAACAAAGACGGAAAAGGGAAGTCTGGTAGGCGGTATTAACTGCCTGTCAGATTTTGCTTATGAGCAGATGATAGGGACAAAGGAGATGTTTGGGCAGACCGGCGGAAGGTAGGGGTATCATTTTATCATATCCCTAAAGCCGGGAGAGGGGACAAAAGAGCAGATGTATGAGATTACCAGACAATATGCAGAGGAGTTTTTGGGTGGTGAATATGAGGGCGTATTCAGTGTCCATACAGATAAGGATCACCTGCACAGACATCTTGTATACAACAGTGTAAATATGCTTACCGGCAGGAAATACAGCTACAAAAAAGGGGACTGGAAGAATGTGATACAGCCCATAACAAACAGACTGTGCGAGGAGTATGGTTTTCCATTGTTGCGGCAGAATACAGCAAAGACCCTGTAAATATGAATCGCAAGCAATGGGAAAAGGAGCAGAGCTTGGGAACTTTCATAGCAGGTGATATGCAGTATTGCAGGAACAAGGCGGAAAGCTTTGATGAGTTTATTTTTCTTATGGAAAAGCTTGGATGCAGGAGGAGTGTCTGTTTTTGAATCGTGAGGGAATAAACGGCTGGGAGGAAGTATTCCGTGCAAAGTGGTCTGTGGAACAGAAGATTGAGGATATTGATGCGAAAGGAAGCAAAAAGGGAATGTGCAACTATTGTGAGAAAGTTATAATTTTGGCGTGTGCCATCATATAAATTAAGAATACGAATTTTAATATAAATTTCATAAAAAAACGGTTGCAAAACCTGGTATTTGGTAATAAAATAAAGTTAGAAAAGTATGAATAATTCAATGCGAGCCATACTGAAAAAGGAGGTGTTAATATGGCAACTTCAAGTATCACTAAGAATTTTATCATATCCGGTCAGAAACAGGTGGAGATGTTTGCCGATGCGATTGAAGCATCTGCCAACGACAGAACACCTCGTGTACCAATCAATGTAACCTACTTGCAGGGTACAGATAATATTTTAAAATTCATGGAGAGAAGGAAGAAAGCGGATGCAACCAGCAAATAATTTTATTGTGCTAAACATCCGTGAGTATTTAGAAAATGAGGATAAAAGGCTCGGAGAGGAAACTTTAGTACAACTCCTTTCCGAGTTTTCTTGTCCTTTAAATCCGGATGTTGAGAGATTTTTAAAAGAGCAGGCAATTGACTTTGCCAAAAAACATCAGGCAGTTACATATTTGGTATTATCATTGGAGGATGCAGAGCTGTTGGGGTATTTTTCTATTACTATCAAACCACTTGCAGTAAAGTCCGAACCATTTAGCAATACCGTTAAGAGGAAACTTGCAAGATTTAGCGAAATTGATAAGAATGAACAGACCTATAACCTGGCAGCGTATCTGATTGCTCAGCTTGGAAAGAATTTCAATGATAGAGTAAAGGAACGCATAACGGGACAGGAACTTTTGGAAGCGGCTATCAGACAGACACAGCTTTTGCAATATCAGGCTGGAGGTATGGTAGCATTTGTGGAAGCAGATAATAAAGAAAAGCTGCTTTCCTTTTATGAAAATTATGGTTTTAAGCGTTTTGATACCAGACAAACTGCATTGGGCGAAGCAGAACCACATGAACTTGTGCAGCTTTTGAGACTACTTTGATATTGCCAATGTTTTGGTATTGAAGAAGTAGTGAAATTTTGGATATATATATTAGAATGACCGTAGGGAGGCATGGGTAATGCCCGAATCCAAATATTCCATTGGCGGGTAGGCAGCTATGAAAAATGGCTGCCTATTATTGTATGATGTGGAGGAAGAGTAGGGTTTTTATACCCACTGCTTTTTACAAGGAGAGTTTTGGTATGTATAGTAATGAGATTGAATGTGTTATAGCGGAGTATTTAAAGAATACGAAAGCAGAATATGCTGTCATGATAGATGGAGATTGGGGATCAGGTAAAACATACTTTTTAACCCATTCATTAATGAGAATAATGGAAACAATTGATATAGGAAAGGATAAAAGAAGAAAGTAGGCCTATGTTTCATTGTATGGAGCAAAATCTATTGACGAAGTGTCCAGATGTGATGGAAATTTCTTCATAAATTCTTAAGGTGCAATTATAAGAGGGATAAGGTATAATGTAAATACAAATGAGAATCTTGAATCGGAGCGATGTATTATGCAGAGCCGCGTTCAGATTTACATCAGTGAAAATAGTTAGTAAGAGGAGGCGCAGGCTTTGTTCAGGACGAGAAGTAAGGCAGAGCGGGAAGCGGCCCGCGCTGAAAGAAAAGCATTACGTTATCGAAAGAGACACCACGGTAAGGCAACGAAGAGACTTAAGAAGATCAGGATCAGTTCGGGGCTTTATATAGCCCCCAGTTTTCTTGGGGTTCTGGCTTTTTTTGTGATTCCCTTTATTGTGGTAATCTATTATTCCCTGGTGGATAATCCCATCAGCGGTAATTTTGTATTTTTAGACAACTATAGAAGAATCATCAAGAACCTGTCCTTCCAGACTGCCATCAAGAATACCTTTACGTTTTCTGTGATCGCAGTGCCGCTGGCGGTTATCCTGTCGCTGGTTCTGGCCATTGTACTGGAAGCGAAGATTCCTTTTAAGAGCCAGTTCAGGACATTTTTCTTAAGTCCGCTGATGGTACCGGTGGCTTCCATCGTGCTGATCTGGCAGGTGTTGTTTCACTATAATGGAGCGGTAAATGATGTCATGATGGCACTGGGCGGAAGCAAGATAGACTGGTTCAAATCAGATTACGCACTGGTGGTAGTCATCATCCTGTTCTTATGGAAGAACCTGGGATATAATATGATTCTGTTCATGGCAGCACTTGCCAGTATCCCTAAGGATGTACTGGAAGTAGCCAGACTGGAGAGCGCTACGCCATTCCAGACATTTTTTTACATAAAAACAAGATATCTTTCCTCCACGTTCCTGTTCGTGACGATCATGTCGCTGATCAGCTCCTTTAAGATATTCAGGGAAGTATATCTTCTTACGGGAGACCATCCGGTAGACACGATTTATACGCTGCAGCATATGATGAACAATGCGTTCAACTCATTGGATTATCAAAAGCTTTCGGCAGCAGCCATCCTGATGTCGCTTGTAATGATCGTGATCATCGGTATCCTGTTTATTGTGGAAAATTATTTCGGAAAGGATGTGGAAGGATGAGTAAGAAGCATGTATGGTCCGGAGTAAAGAAGGGATTTGCAACTGCCATTGCTGCATGTTTTGCAATCCTGTTCCTGCTTCCCATTATTTTGACTATCACCAATTCTTTCATGTCAGCCACAGAACTTTCGGCTAACTATGGACCGGTATTTGCTACCACATCTACCGGCGGAAAAGTATACATATCAGAAAAAGTGAATTTGAAATTCATACCGGATATGGTATCCTTCAGCCAGTATATCACAGTGCTTTTTAAGAGTCCCGATTATTTGCTGAAGTTCTGGAATTCGGTAATATTGGTAGTGCCCATCGTGGTGTTCCAGCTGTTGGTGGCTTCTCTGGCTTCCTATGGATTTGCAAGGTATCGGGGAAGGATAAGAGAGATTATCTTTTTCTCCTACATCATTCTGATGCTGATGCCTTACCAGGTGACACTGGTACCTAACTATCTGGTATCTGACTGGTTTGGGCTTCTGGATACCAGGTGGGCGATCTGGTTGCCGGGAATCTTTTCTCCGTTTGCGGTGTTCATGCTGACCAAGTTCATGCGAAGGATACCTACTTCAGTCATTGAAGCGGCACAGATTGACGGAGCGGGCGAGATGCAGATATTCAGGAAAATATGCATGCCTTTGTGCAAAGGGGCCCTGTGTTCTGTAGCTATCCTGGTATTTATCGATTACTGGAATATGGTGGAACAGCCGCTGATTTTGCTCAGTGACTCAGAGGTGCACCCTCTTTCAGTATTCCTAAGTAAGATTAATGAAGGAGAAATCGGCCTTGCATTTGCGGTGGCCACGATATATATGGTGCCCAGCCTGCTGATATTTTTATATGGTGAAGAATATCTGGTAGACGGTATTACTTATCAGGGCGGAATTAAAGGGTAAAAAGAGGAGAGGATAAAAGACTATGAATGAGAATGGAACCAAAAGAAGAGAATGGGTGAAAAATGCGATGATCGTTTTCCTGACGGTCATGCTTCTGCTTACTTTTTTCTCGAATACGATTATGAATTATTCCTTGCCTGAGGTGGCAGCCCAGTATATCCAGTCCGGCACGATTACTGCGAAAATCAGAGGCACCGGTACCGTGGAGAGCGGAGATCCTTATAACATCCAGGCGAAAGAGACACGTACTGTGGAAAGTGTTCTGGTAAGAGCAGGGGACACTGTACAGAAGGGTGATGTGCTGTTTGTGCTTGCGGATAAGGAAAGTGAAGAATTGAAAGCTGCACAAGATGCATTGGAATCCTCACTGCTGGATTTCGAACTGCAGATCTTAAGCGGAAATGTCTCTAACAGTGTGATAAACAATGTGCAGAGCGGTAAGGTATCTTCTGTATCTACATATCAGAGTCAGATTGTTGCAGCAGAAGCTGAGATTGAAAAGTGGGAGAAGGAAATCGAGGAAATCGAGCTGGCAATCAGTCAGCTGAATGCACTTAAAGGACAGCTTTCTTTCAGTACACCGGATACCAGTGAAGAAGAGAAGAAGCTGGCAGAGGCGCAGGCTGCATATGAGGCAGATTCTTATAAGCAGGCGAAAGATAAAATTGCAGATTTGGACAGCAAAATTGCTGAATGTGAGCAGGTAATTGAAAAATATAAGCCGGAAAATAATCCGGTTGTAGGATATGAGGAAGAGGTATCAGGTGGAAATATTATTTATAATGCCGTATATGAGGTGTCTCATGATGAGTATCTGAAAGCTGTTGCCAATCACTCTATTTATGTGGGCCAGAAGGAGTCATATCAGCCGTTTGTAACAGCGGAGGCTGAAGAGAATTACGAGAAGTTGGAAAAAGCTTTAAATGAAGCCAAAACCAACCTGACCAACAAGCAGAACTCCGTAGATGCGCAGAGCAATTCAGTAAGTGTACAGCTGACCAACTGGAATCTGGAGCTGACAGATAAGCAGAAGAAGTTATCAGATGCAACAGATGCTAAGAATCAGCTTCTTTCAGATATTGCGGCGGAACTGAATCTGGGAAGCAAGATGGATCGCATCAACGAGCAGAGAGAGACAATTGCCGAGCTTCAGGCCAATGCCATGGGTGCAACAATTGAAGCACCGATTTCCGGTACCATTTCCAGTATCGGCATTACGGCAGGACAGGATATGACGGCAGGAAGCACCATAGCTACCATGCAGCCGGAAGGCAAGGGCTTTACCATGAGCTTTTCTGTTACTAATGATCAGGCCAAGAGACTGTCTCCCGGTGTTCAGGCCGAGCTTGTCAATTCCTGGAGATATGATGATGTGGTAGTGACATTAAGCAAGATAAAACCGGATACAAGTGACCCGGCTCAGAAGAAGCTGCTCGAGTTTACTGTGACAGGCAGCGTGGTAGATGGCCAGACACTGAATGTTTCCGTTGGAGATAAGAGTGCCAACTATGATATGATCGTGCCTAACAGTGCAATCCGTGAGGATAATAACGGTAAATTCATACTGATCGTAGAGACAAAGTCCAGTCCTCTGGGAAACCGCTATAAAGCATCCAGAGTAGATGTGGAGGTACTGGCAAGTGATGATACCAAGTCGGCAATCAGTGGTGCCGTATACGGATATGAATTTGTGATCACCACCTCTAATAAACCCGTGGAGGCAGGGCAGCTGATCAGACTTGCAGATCAATAAGAAAGGTTGATGGATATGAATAGATTCAGAGATTTCCTTTCTGCCCGGAACATTGTCCTGTGGATCAGCGGTATCGTGTCCTTTCTGGTCTTTCTGGTATTGTATGGGATTGCAGCACTTCTTAGCGGCAGTCAGACTTCGCAGCAGATGGCAGAGCGTTGGAGCGAACGAAAGGATGTAGCCCAGATAAGCTGCTTCTTTTCGCCAAACGCGGCCATGAGTCCTGACAGAATAGAGTCGTTCAGACATTCACTGGACAGTGCATTACAGGAGGCTTCCATCGTACAGGATTCTCCTAATGCCAATGCTAGGCTCTGGGCGGACGCTTACAGTGCGGATGGACAGATTACAGTTTCCAGTGAGAGGGCAAGGGTTACGGCTGATGCCATTGGTATAGGAGGAGACTTTTTCCTGTTTCACCCGCTGCAGCTTTTAAGCGGTTCCTATTTTTCGGAAAGTGATCTGAACCAGGATTATTGTATTCTGGATGAGGATGCTGCATGGCAGTTGTTCGGTTCCAACAATGTGGCGGGGCAGATTGTTACTATTGGCGGAGTACCCCATATGGTAGCAGGTGTGGTACACAGAGAGGACGGCAGGCTGGAGGAGGCTGCAGGACTTGACAGCACGGTGATATATGTTTCTTATAATACCCTGGATGCATTGGGGAACAATAACGGTATCAATCATTACGAAATTGTAATGCCCAACCCGGTCAGTGAATATGCTTATAATTATGTGAAAGAAAATATAGGTGTGACCGAGAAGGAAGTGGAAGTGGTGGAGAATAGCACTCGCTATGATTTACCGGAACGCCTGAAGGTGATAGCTGATTTCGGCACCAGGTCTATGAATGGAAAAGCAATCATTTACCCTTATTGGGAAAATATTGCAAGAGGTTATGAAGATATCATAGCAGCGATTACATTATTTGCACTGTTGTTTCTGGCTTATCCGGTTGCGCTCCTTGTGATATTTGTGGTAATAAGTTGGAAACATAAGACCTGGACAGCTAAGGGGATTTACCTGCATCTTCAGGATAAGGGAGAGCGGAAGATGGAGGATGTCCGGGAGAAGAGGCTTCGCAGAAAACAACATAAAGACAGATTTGACGAAGAGGAGGATTTGCTATGAGAAAGGGCGTTTGGAAGAAAGTATTATCATTCCTGTTGGCTGCCATGATGGTGCTTAGTATGGCTGCCTGCGGAAAAGGGGAAGGGAAGCAGAATGAGAACAATCTGCTTGCCAAGCAGAATGTATATTCTTATGAAAACATTGATTACGGTGACTTTGGGGATAATGTAAGTATTCAGGGTATGTCTTATAGCGACGGCAGGGTACATGTTCTTTTGGATATCTATATTTATGAAAGTCAGGGCGCCACGCCCAGACTTGGCGCTGCTGTAGCGATTCCGGAGGTAGGAGAAGAAGCTGTTGTAGATACGGAAGCTAGTGAATCCGAGAAAGTGGATGCGGATTTCGGCGTCGATGAAGAATATGTCTACCAGGAGCCTACCAACATTCACAGAGTAGTATCTTTCCTTCCTGATGGAAGTGATGTGCAGTACTATGACCTTGATATGGGAGAGGAAAATACAACGAACAGCTGGCTTGGAAGCATCATTTTGGGCGGCGGAAATGTCTATGCGCAGAGGGAATCTTATTTTGAAGATTATTCGGACCCGGAAAATCCAATCTGGGAGAATTGGCAGGAAGTTGTATGCTGGGGACCTGACGGGGCACAGCTTTGGTCTGTAAATGTATCAGATATCCTCCGGAATGAGGAGACCAATGAGTACTATTACATAAGCAGCATGACTGTGGCAGAAGATGGCAGCCTGTATGTTATCTGCACCGGTGACTCAACAAAAATCCTGATATTTGATCAGACCGGTACGCAGACGGATGAAAAGTCGATTCCTGCTAATTCAAACCAATATATCAACAATACATTTGTAAAATCAGACGGTTCCTTACTTTTGATTGCATACAATAATGAATGGACCAAAATGTACGCAAGTACCTATGATATGAAGACCGGCGTGCAGGGGGAACAGGTAGAACTTCTGGGAAGTCTGCCGATGTACAATATTTACCAGGGAACAAATACCGATTTTCTGCTGACCGACAGTCAGGGTGTTTATACCTATAATATTGGTGATACAGAAATTACGAAATTGATGGATTTCGTAAATTCGGACCTTGAGACCAGTTATCTCAGGAATATAGCGATTATCGATGACCGGCAATTTGTTGCTACCTATTCCGACCTTGTAAACTGGGAACCTCATGTGGCAGTATTTACCAGAGTTGAGCCGGAAGATGTTCCTGATAAAGAGGTACTGGTGTTAGGCGCTTATTATTTGGACAGCGAAGTGCGCAAGCATGTGATTGATTTTAATAAGACCAATACAAATTATCGTATTACGGTAAAGGATTACTCTTCCTACAATACAATGGATGATTACATGGCAGGATACACCCAGTTGAATAATGATATTATTGCAGGAAAGATGCCTGATATCCTCATGGCAAACAATAATGTCCCGGTAGCCAATTATATTGCAAAGGGACTTTTGGCAGATGTTGGAAAGCTGATTGAAAACGATGAAGAGCTTTCACAGGAGACCTTCCTGCAGAATGTCTTTGATGCCTATTCCGTAAATGGAGTATTGTATCGTGTGGTTCCTACGTTTTCCGTAAATACTATCATTGGAAAAACCTCCGTTCTGGGTGAAAGAACCGGATGGAACATGGAAGAGTTCATGCAGCTCATGAGCGAGCAGCCGGAAGGCACAAGCAGTTTCGGAGACATTACACGTTCCAGCTTTTTCTATCAGATCATGCAGTATTGTGGTACGGACTTCGTAGATCTTTCTACCGGAAAGTGCAAGTTTGATTCTCAGGAATTTATTAATATGCTGGAGTTTGCCAAGACTCTGCCGGAAGAAATTGAGTATGGTGAGGATTATGACTGGACACAGTATGAATCCCAGTACCGTAATAATAAGACACTGTTGATGAGTTTATATATTTACAGTATCAGGGATTTGAATTACTCAATCTATGGACAGTTTGGGGAAGATGTAAGTTTTGTAGGATTCCCAAGTGAAAATAAGGATGGTTCTGTCGTAAATACTTCCATGAGTTTCACCTTATCAGCCGCTTCTGCTAATCTGGATGGCGCATGGGAGTTCGTAAGATATTATCTGACAGATGAATATCAGGATAACATCCAGTGGCAGCTGCCTGTCAACAAGGAAGCTTTCGAGAAGATTGCACAGGAAGCCACCCAGAAGCCTTATTATCTGGATGAAAACGGTAATAAGGTAGAGTACGAAGAAACAGTCTATCTCAATGGAGAAAGCGTGCCTCTGCCTCCTATGAGTCAGGAACAGGTAGACAGGATTGTAGAATTTGTGGAAAGTGTTGATAAAGTATCTTATTACAACGAGGATATTCAGAATATTATTGATGAAGAAGCGGCATCGTTCTTCGCAGACCATAAGACAGCAGCGGATGTAGCCTCCATCATTCAGAAGCGCGTAGAACTTTATGTGAGTGAGAATCAATAATATTTAAGTGAAAGCTGCGAAGCAGCATGTGTTTATGCTGACTAATAAAAGGCTCAGGAATCTCCTGGGCCTTTCTTTTCGGTGCGCCTGGCAGATCACGTTTTATAGGGCAGTTAAAGAAAGCGTTCTCGATTATTCCAGCGAAAGCGGAATTCCCTTGCGCTTTAAATGATTTTCCAACGTCAGCTCATGACCATGCTCCCGCAGCCACTCTTTGTAAATCTTATAATCCGGCATGATTTGCCTCACCATGTTCCAGAAGTCCTTGGAATGATTCATGTGAGTCAGATGACACAGCTCGTGTACTACCACATAGTCCAGCACCCTGGGCGGTGCGAACATCAGCCTGTAATTAAAGGAAAGGGTGCCTCTGGAAGAACAGCTTCCCCAGCGGCTCTTCTGGTCTCGTACGGTAATCGTATGATAGACTCCGCCGGTCAATGTATGATAATAAGCCACTCGTTTGGTAAAATAATCCTTGGCAGCGTTGCGATATCGATTTTCCAGGGCGGCCAGCCTGCGAAGTTCGGCCTGCTCCAGTGTATTTGATAGTATATGCATAGTTTAAGGGGACTCCTTTCCGGCAAAACAGCTATTCTTATTTTACAGGATTGAGTGAGATTTTTCTACCCTTTTGTGCCACCTCCTTGCTATTTCTGTTTTTTTGTGATAACCTTATAGCATGATGTTTGATTAAAAGATTATGGCAACTTAGCAGCGTTGATACTGTGTATAAGAAAGGAGTGCGGATTCTGTGAGCAATAAAGAGGGAAAGAAAAAATTGCCAATCGGTATTGAAAGTTTTGAAGAAATCCGCACGGCCGGATTTTATTATATTGATAAAACCGGGTTGATCAGAGACTTGCTGCAAAATTGGGGAAAAGTCAATCTCTTTACTCGCCCCAGGCGATTTGGAAAATCCCTGAATATGAGCATGCTGAAAGCCTTTTTGGAAATGGGCTGTGATGAAGCTTTGTTTGATGGTTTGGAAATTTCAAAGGAAGAGGCGCTCTGTGAAGCGTATATGGGCAGGTTCCCGGTGATTTCTATCAGTTTGAAAGGTGCGAATGCAGATGATTTTGATGCAGCAAAAGGAATGCTGCGTCAAATCATTAATGAGGAAGCATATAGATTGTGGAAACGCTTGTACCCAGAACAGCTTGGCCGCTACTTAAGCAATTCGATGGAAAGATTGATGGACAGCGAAATGAATGATATCGATTTGATGAATTCGCTTCGTTTACTATCAAATGTATTATGCCAATATTATGGAAAAAAGGTTATCATTCTGATAGATGAATATGATGTTCCGCTGGCGAAGGCAAATGAAAAAGGCTATTATGACCAGATGGTCACATTGATTAAAAATATGTTTGAACAGGCACTGAAGACAAACGACAATCTCTATTTCGGAGTATTGACAGGTTGCCTTCGCGTTGCTAAGGAAAGTATTTTTACAGGGCTGAACAATTTAAATGTTTTGTCTATTATAGACGTTCAATATGATGAGTATTTTGGCTTTACGGACGGTGAGGTAAAAAAGCTGCTGGACTATTATGGTCTGGGAGATTCTTACAATATTGTCAAAGAGTGGTACGACGGATATCGTTTTGGCAATGTGGATGTGTATTGCCCGTGGGATGTCATCTGTTATTGTGATAAGAGGCGTTCCAATGAAAATCTGCAGCCGGAAAATTACTGGGCGAATACCAGTAGCAACGAAGTAGTTAGACATTTCCTTGAAAAGGCAGAAGGAGGAATGCTGAAGCGTGACGTTGAAAAGCTGATTGCCGGCGAGTGCGTGGTGAAGCGTATTCATCAGGAGTTGACTTATAAAGACCTGTATGACTCTATTGAGAATATTTGGAGTGTATTATTCATTACCGGCTATCTGACGAGGCGAGGCAGGGCAGATGATGATTTGTTCAGTCTTGCTATTCCCAATATGGAAATTCGCAAGATATTTACGGAACAGATTATGAAATTGTTCAGGGAGAATGTGCAGAAGGACGGCAATTCGTTGAATGCATTTTGTGAAGCGCTAAAATCCGGGAATGTGAAGGCAGTAGAAACACAATTTACGAAATATTTAAAGAAAACAATCAGTATCCGAGATACATTCGCAAAAAAGTCAATCAAAGAAAATTTTTATCACGGTATCTTGCTGGGGATTCTTGGCTTCAAGGAAGCTTGGATAGTAAGCTCTAATAAGGAATCCGGTGACGGATATTACGATACCCAGATAGAAATCGAAGACGAAGAAATCGGAATTGTTATAGAGGTAAAATATGCTCATGACGGCAATCTTGATGCGGGATGTCAGGAGGCAATGAAACAGATTGTTGAGACAGGCTATACGCAGCAGATGAAAGAAGATGGAATGCAGACCATCTTAAAATATGGTGTTGCGTGTTATAATAAGAAATGTAAAGTTGTCATGGAGAGAGAAGTATAGTACAAGAAAAAGACAGCTCTTACAGAAAGAAGGAAAAATGGCGAATTCATCAGAAAAGTGCTGCATCGTAATCGGTGCAGGTGATTTGACAATAGGTAATATCAATCGAGGAGAGGAGGACCTTGTCATAGCAGTAGACGGCGGTCTTTCTTATTGCAGCGTGCTGGAAATAGAGCCCGACATCATCATCGGAGATTTTGATTCAGTCAATGAAAAAGAGCGACAGGCAATCGATATCTTGAAAGAACAGGTGCCTGACAGAGTGATCGAACTGAAACCGGAGAAAGATGACACGGATATGCTGGCAGCACTGAAGCTGGGGCTTGAGTGGGGCTTCCGTTCTTTCAGAATTTATGCAGGAACCGGCGGCAGACTGGACCACACACTGGCTAATATCCAGTGCCTGTTGTATCTGAAAAATCAAGGTGCGCAGGGATATCTCTGTGATGCGAATTCCATGACTTTTGTCATGAAAGATGAAGAAGTGCGTTTCCAGCCGGGTATGGAAGGATATCTTTCTCTGTTTTCGCTGGGCAAGGAAGCGAAAGAAGTGAGCATCCGGGGGATGAAATATCCATTGGATCACTATACTATGAAGAATGATTTCCCGATTGGCATCAGCAATGAATTTATCGGAGAACAGGGAGTTATCACTGTGGAAGACGGAGAACTGGTGGGAATTGTACAGTATGTGGGGTGACGTAACAGTTCAGACCCAGTCTGAACTGTTACGGGGTGACTTACACCCCCGCATACTGTTTATCTACTTCAATTACCGCAAAATAATTAGGATTCTCTTCCTGTATCCTTGCCGATATTTTTTCCACCAATGCCTTATCGGATATCTTAAAATCAAATGGTACCACCACATCGAAAATGATATTGGTATGGGTAGGACCGGTCACAATCCTGAAATCATGCAAAGTAATTGCGGAAGATATTTCTGCCAGATATCCCTTTACCAGCTCTTTCAGACGATTCGTCTCAGGATCATCTATGCATACAGGATCCATATGAATCACCGCATGGCAGTGCAGTCTGTTTCTCAGGTCATGTTCAATCAAATCTATCATATCGTGCATAGTCAGAATATCACCCTCAGCAGGAACTTCTGCGTGCAGGGAAATCAATACTCTGCCGGGACCGTAATTGTGGACGATCAGATCATGAATACCAATGACACCCTCATAAGCCATAACAATATCATTGATCTGCTGCACAAATTCCGGATCCGGTGCCTGACCAAGCAGCGGACTGATCGTATCTTTGGCAGCGTTGATACCGGCAAAACAGATGAACAAACCAACTACGATGCCGCAGTAACCATCTATTTGAATTCCGGTAAAGTGTGCTACCAGGGTGGCAATCAAGACTACAGTGGTGGCAGCAGTATCGCTCATACTGTCTGTGGCAGTAGCCATCATAGCTGCGGAATCCAGCTTCTTGCCGATTTTCCGGTTATAATAAGCCATATAACACTTGACTGCAATGGAAGCAATCAAAATACCAAGAACCACCGGGGAAAAACTCAGTTCTTCCGGATGCAGTATTTTGTCCACAGAAGACTTTATCAGTTCAAAAGCCATAAGCAGGATGATAAAGGATACCATCAGGCCGGATATGTATTCAATGCGTCCGTGACCGAAAGGATGGTCAGGGTCCGGCTTTTGCCCTGCCATTTTAAACCCCACCAAGGTGATGATAGAAGAACCGGCATCGGACAGATTGTTAATCGCGTCCGCTGTGATGGCAATGGAATTGCTCAGTATCCCCGCCAGGAATTTCCCGGCAAATAAGAGCAGGTTGAAACCGATGCCTGCTGCACCGCACAGGATGCCATAGGCCTGCCGTACCTTTGGTGATGAGGTGTTTTCGTAGTCTTTGATAAATAATTTTGTGAGTAATGTAATCATAAAGCCTCTTTTCAACAGTGCCCCGGATACAAAGTAACCGAGCCTGTTATAGATATTCTCACTATTTTATGTCTCTTTCCGAAAAAAAACAATACCTAAATTCATTTTTCATCAGCTTTTCTATTGCGCGGGTGGAAAATAAAGTGTATAATTTCCACGTAATAGGAAGATAAGAACGTGCGAAAAGTGTGCAGACGGCGTTTTACTGTCGGAAGCTGCAGGAAAAACGCACCGGAAATGGAGGAAATATGAGCAAGAAACCAGTAGTATTAATGATTTTAGACGGCTATGGACTGAATGAGAAGGTTGAGGGCAATGCAGTAGCAGAAGCCAAGACCCCTGTAATGGATAAATTGATGGCAGAGTATCCTTTTGTAAAAGGTAATGCCAGCGGAATGGCAGTAGGACTTCCCGAGGGACAGATGGGTAACTCTGAAGTAGGACATCTGAACATGGGTGCCGGACGTATTGTATATCAGGAACTGACCAGAATCACCAAAGAGATCCAGGACGGAACTTTCTTTGAGAATCCTGCACTGCTTGCAGCAGTAGAGAACTGCAAGAAGAACAACAGCGCACTTCACATGATGGGTCTTCTGTCCGACGGTGGTGTACACAGCCATAACACTCATCTGTATGGTCTGCTGGAATTGGCTAAGAGAAATGGTCTTGAGAAAGTATATGTACACTGCTTCTTAGACGGACGTGACACTCCTCCTGCAAGCGGTAAGGAGTTTGCTGAAGCTCTGGCTGCTGAGATGGAGAAGATTGGTGTAGGTAAGATTGCTTCCGTAATGGGACGTTACTACGCTATGGACAGAGATAATAACTATGATCGTGTAAAACTGGCTTATGATGCTATGACCAAGGGCGAAGGACTGACTGCTCCCTGCGGAATCTGCGGCATCCAGGCTTCTTATGATAAAGGCGAGACCGACGAATTCGTTAAGCCTACCGTAGCAGTAGAGGACGGCAAGCCTGTAGCTACCGTTCAGGACGGCGACAGCGTGATCTTCTTCAACTTCCGTCCCGACAGAGCACGTGAGATTACCAGAGCTTTCTGTGATGATGATTTTAAGGGCTTTGACAGAGGTGCACGCAAGGATATCACCTATGTATGCTTCTCCGATTATGATCCTACCATCCCGAACAAGCTGGTAGCTTTCCATAAAGTATCCGTAACCAATACCTTCGGTGAGTGGCTGGCAGCTAACAACATGACCCAGGCAAGAATCGCTGAGACCGAGAAGTACGCTCATGTTACCTTCTTCTTCAACGGCGGTGTAGAGCAGCCTAACGAAGGAGAGGACAGAATCCTGGTAAATTCTCCCAAGGTAGCTACCTATGACTTAAAGCCTGAAATGAGCGCTTATGAAGTATGTGACAAGCTGACCGAAGCAATCCGCAGCGACAAGTATGATGTCATTATCATCAACTTTGCAAATCCTGACATGGTAGGTCATACCGGCGTGGAAGATGCAGCTGTAAAAGCAGTAGAAGCAGTAGATGAGTGCGTAGGCAAGGCTGTAGAAGCTATCAAGGAAGTGGACGGTGCTATGTTCATCTGTGCTGACCATGGTAATGCTGAGCAGCTGGTAGACTATGAGACCGGTGATCCTTTCACTGCTCATACCACCAACCAGGTACCTTTCATCCTGGTAAATTATGACCCTGCTTATACCTTAAGAGAGGGCGGATGTCTGGCAGATATCGTTCCTACCCTGATTCAGATCATGGGCAAGGAGCAGCCTGTAGAAATGACAGGTAAATCTCTTTTAATTAAGAAATAAAGTAGAAAATCCCCGGAATGTGCATAAACAGGCATGTCCCGGGGATACTTTTATCTGTATAA
>JAFTVH010000069.1 GCA_017465845.1 Lachnospiraceae bacterium
TACTTCGCCATGGCGAAACCGTATGGAATAAAGAACGCCGTCTGCAGGGCATTCAGGATATTCCCCTGGCCCCAAATGGTGCGGAGCAGCTGCGTCAGACAGGTAAGCACCTTGCTGACACAGGTGTCATATTTGATACAATTGTGTGCAGTCCCCTGCAGCGTGCAAGAGAAAGTGCAAGACTGGCCGCCGGGGAGCTTGGATTTTCTGCTGACAAGATTGTCATAAACCCACTTTTCCTGGAGCGCGCTTTCGGAGCCGGGGAAGGTCTTGTATATGATGAGGCTATCGCCAAGTATCCGGACAGCAATTATCCGGGTATGGAGACACTGGAGGAGCTGTTTGAAAGAGCAGGGAAGGCAATTGCACATTGCGAAGAGCAGTATGATGATCAAACTGTACTGGTAGTCGCCCATGGTGGAATCATTAAGGCTTGTCTTGTTGCTGCCAGCCGAGGTAAAATCGATTATTTTGACAAGCATATCTGGATTGATAACGGATGTTATTGTGTGCTGGAAGGTCAGGGATGTGACTGGTCCATTACTTTTCATAACAGAGTGGATAATTATGCACCGGTGAGAATTCAATAAGCAGATTTGATTTAATTATATTGAATTCTATTCGATATTCAATATGTTAGCCGTTTTATGGGCAGCTTATGAAAATATTAGGCAGGTTCGGTTAATTCCATCACAAAATCTGCCTGAGAGCAATATCCACAAAACGAAAAACAGCTGCGCAACTTGCATCTATATGCAAATTACGCAGCTGTTTTTCATTTTGGAACTTCCTATTTTTTTAGCAAAGGCAGTTCTGTCATCCGCAGTTTTGCGCACCCATAAGGATAGAGAAGAACTTCCTTAGCCGCTCCTATCCCCTTATAGGAGGCAGGCTTTTTGGCACATACATGTTCGAAACCGTCCTCAAGTCCCCAGTTGACTTTCTTTACCCTGGCTTTTAAAGTAGCCGGCGGATTCTCGGATGAAAAAACATATCCATCCGAATCAGATAATGCAGCTAAGCCGGAATCACAAACTGTTTTTTCAAAAGTATCATCCGCCAATCCATAAGCCCACTCAGAGGTTCCGATATATTCGTAATCACAATAGGGGAATTTACGTTCTACACCGTCTTTTTCAAATTCCAGCATCCTCTTTTCATAGGAAACAGGCAAAGAAAATATCAGGGAACCGCATTTTACGGATTTCAGGCTATAAGGCCTGTTCACCAATTCCACTTTTGTATCATAGATGATCACAATCTGTGTTTCTTTACAGTCAGACAACCGGAATGTGAGTTCTGATCCACTGCATTCTTCCGTTTTACCATTCACAGTTACATTATCTGCGAAAGAAGGAATTCTGACTTTAAAGGTAAAGGAAACTTTTTTATCTGCTTTTATTTTATATACAAAAGAATTTTCAAAAGGATAATTGGTCTCAAGTGAGATATGTACAGCAGCATCCCCATTGTCAGTACTCATCTTGGTAGTCAATACAGACGGAACCGGCAATGCGCTGATAATCGTATCATCCGCATGCATAAAGGCTGAAAGCGCAAGTTTGGGCCATCCCTGATTAAAGTTGGAGGTACAGCATCCAAAGTGAGGTTCCAGACCAAATAAATGCGCTTCCCCACTATTTGTGCGGAACAAAGAGCGTCCGGGGAACTTTTCACAGCTGATCTGATTACTCATCTGAACGTACTGGTGAGCCCACATATCATCACTCAGGGTAGCAGGCAATGCGTTAAAAGCGATGACTTCCAGTCTCTCAGCCCATTTTGCATCACCGGTGTATGCATACAAAATTTCATAAGAATACATCTGCTCTACAACGGAACAGAGTTCTGTTCCCTGTATCGGGCTGAGCCCTGACAGACATTCATCACCGGTAAACAGTTCTACGGGAGTTCCATTGTATTTTTTCAGAACCTTATAATATTTTTCTGCAAGATCTGTATATTTGCGGCCCAGAATATTGCAGGATACAGCTTCGGATTTTAACATCATGACGAGATTTACAATATGGGTCTCCAAACTCCATCTGTTAATGGGACGTTTCCAATCCTCCACAAATTCATCGTAATTCTGTCCCTGTTCGTACAATATTTCTGCCAGCTCCTTTATCCATTCTTCCTCATAGGTTTCATAAAGGAAATTAATTGCAATAAATCCTTCGAACCAGCGGAACTTTCCCCAGCTGAAGAGTTTCAGTGTTCCGGTTGATAAAAGTTCATAAAAATTCTTCAGGACACGGTAAATGACATCCGGAATTCTTTCATCACCGGAACAGTCATAATATACCTTCAACACTTTACTGATCAAAAGGACCACCCAGGTATCATATTTCGGTCTTTCCTCCTCTTCACAGGGGCAGATCCACCCATCAGGTTTCTGGAAAGTAAGAATTGCATCGATATATCTGCGGGCACGTCTGATCAGATCCTCGTCCCCTAACAAATATGCCAATGGAATAAATCCGTCCAGCCAGTAGGGTACTCGCTCCCAGCCTTCTGCTTCTCCGCCGATCCATTTACTGTCTCTGACATCCGGCCATACTTTGTCAAGATTTCCTGAAAGTCCGGCAGCCTGTATTTCAAGCTGTTTTTTCAACCATCCGGTGGGCTTTAATTCCTTGGATGAATAAAAGTTCCATGTACCGTTCATTTCGATATCCTCTCCTTTTCATGTTTTCATTACATTTACAATATCATCATCAAAAGGGATAATCAATTGACGATTTCATTTAAAATATTGCAAATATCACAGTTATATCATAGAATAAAGAGGACAGGAGGGACTTACTATGTACGGCATCGATTTAAATCAACCAATAGATTTTTTCTATTCTTCCATGAGATACTTTAAAGAAGGAGAACATCATATTACGAGAGTCTGCAGTGATGATGTTCTATTGCTTGTCTTTGACGGCATTCTTCGCTTTGTGGAAGACGGCACCAGCTATGAGATTTGTCCGGGACAATATCATATTCAAAAGCAGGGCTCATATCAACAGGGAATTACAGCAAGTGATTGCCCGCAATATTTATATGTACATTTCAAAGGAACGTGGTCAGAGAGAGATGCCGTACTGGCAGCAGAAGGAACATTTTCCTGCGAGCACTTGTTTGGACTGATGGAAAAGCTGGATTACATCAATCATAACGGCCATCCCAAAGTCGAATGTATCGGTGTCTTCTATCAGATTCTCATATCCCTTTATCAGCAAAACAGGCACAGCGGATTGGCCGACCAAATAGCCGATTATATTGCCAGGAATTTTGAGAAAGCCCTGTCGCTGTCAGAATTATCACAGCATTTCAGTTACAGTAAGAATCATATTATTAATTTGTTTAAAAAAGAATATCAGATGACGCCTTTCGAATATCTGACTCGTAAACGAGTGGAAAAGGCACAGTGGATGCTGGAATCAACCTCCGATACAATGGATTCCATATCGGTCCAATGTGGCTTTTCCGACTATTCACATTTATACAAAGCATTTGTAGCGATACATCATAAATCGCCCGGACAATGGAGAAAAGAGCGCCTTTCATAACAGAAATGCCGTACCGGCAGCATAATTACCCTGTAATCATCTCCGTCAAAACCTGTTTCCAGCTCTCCGGGGGATCAAACGCCAAAATACTGCCCAACATTTCCTTTTCCGAAGAACCATTTTTAATACACTGGAAAATACTATCCTTCATATTCACGCTGCCCTGGAAACCATTCAGCAGAGCAAATGCTCTTTCCTGAAGATCACTATTGTCGCAAAGCAGATCACCCTGAAGTTCCACCGACAGTTCTCTCTCCGGATCTGCCCCTTCAAAGGTTAAGGTCAACGTCCTCGCAGCCTTGTCATAGCTGCGCTCATATCCTTCACTCGCTGAAGCGACCTCCACATCCTTGAATCCACGGAAATGCACTACATACTTTCTCCTATCCGGAATCACAGAGAAATCACCCTCCGGACAGATATTCAGTACAGCACTTGTTTCCTTCCAATCAAGGCTTATGGTCGTCTTAAGCCAGACGCCTTTCTCATAGGCAAAACCATCGCCCTCATCCTCGTATAATACATACGTATTGCTGCCGCCCGGGAATACATAAATTTCCAGAGTCTGCGGGTTACTGATATCCTTCTCGCATCCCCGGATATCTGCCATGGGAACAATGGCTCCGGCCTTCGCCAGCACACCCTGGCGGTCGATCGGACGGGTAATCACCTTATCTCTGCCCTTTTCCCCGCCATGATAGATTTTACCATCATACACATCCGTCCAGATTCCTTTCGGTATCCAGGTCTGCTCCGCTGTACGGCCGGTCTCCTTATCCGTAGGATGTACCATGGGCTGCACCAGCAGCTGATCGCCGAAGAAATATTCGTTGCGATACCGGTAGCTGCCCATATCCATCGGATAGTAATAATACACGGGAACCACTACAGGAACCATATCGTTATGACACTGATAATTCATCGTATACACGTAAGGCAGCAGGCGATGTCTCAGCCGCAGTGTCTCCTCCGCGATCTCACAATAAGGGCTTGGATAGTTCCAGGGTACCTTGCTGACAAAGCTGTTATTACAGCTGTGCAGTCTGTTGATAGGTGAAAATACACCAAGCTGAAGCCAGCGGATATACAGTTCATTGTCCTTGATGCCCTTCATGAAACCACCGATATCATGGCTCCACCAGGTATACCCCACGTTAGCTGCTGTGGCCGTAAAATACGGCTGATACTGTATCGATTCCCATGTGGTATGCACATCTCCGGAAAAGCCAATGGGATAACGGTGGCTTCCCAGACCGCCGTAGCGGGATGCCATGATACCGCGCTTTCCGTCACGACGCAGATCATAGTGGTGGTAGTGATTGAGCATCCACAGAGGATCCAGTCCCTCCACCGCTGAGATATTGCCCTGCTGCCAGTCCATCCACCAGAAATCCACACCCTGCTCTTCATGAGGATGATGGAGATAGTCAAAATATGCCCGGACAAATTCAATATTGGTAAAGTCAAAGCGTACCGGATATTCAGATTCCGGATTTACACCCAAAGCTTTCGCCATCTCCGGATACTGCTCCTCAAAAGCTCTCACTCCGTCTGCCGGGTGAAGATTCAATGCAACACGATAATTGTGTTCATGAAGCCAGTTTAAGAAACGTTCAGGGTCCGGGAAATATTCTTTATTCCAGGTATATCCTGTCCAGCCTCTGCCGAATCGGGTCGGAATATCTACCAGATGCCAATCCATATCCATGATTACCACAGAGAAAGGAATGTTCCGCTTTTCAAAATCAGTTAAAAGCTCCTTATAGCTTTCCTCCGTATATTTCCAGTATCTGCTCCACCAGTTGCCAAGTGCATACTTTGGCAGCATGGGGATCGGTCCGGAAAGCATATAAAAGTCATGGATCGCCTTAAAATAATCGCGGCCGTATCCCAGGAAATAGGTATCGATGCAGCCTTTCTTTCTCGGATGAAGCCAGCCGTCCTCATCAATTGTGGAGGAATTGCCATCTTCAAAAAATGTTCTGCCGCTGGTATCGCAAAGTCCGAATCCCAAATCTACTCTGAGACTTTGATCAATCTGTTCCAACAGATTGCTGCCCAGATATCGGTCACCGTCACATCGGTCAAGGGTTCTGGCAGTACCCTTTAAATTATGTTTTCTTGGCGGATCACCGTATTCGGTTCTACCGTAATACCACCTTCCGCCGTAATTGGTGAATGCATATTTTACATCGATATAAAGATGGTTCGGGCCAAATTCTTTCTTGTCATATACAAGATGAAAATATTCCGTATCAATTTCCAGACAATCAGGCCGGTCGTTTACTGTAAATTCAGGTACCGTAAAGTTCCTGTTCCAGACCACCTGAGTCGGGCGATCCTCAAAAATGCCATCTTCGGAATATTCCATTCGAAGCATTTGAGATGTCAGAACGGTAAAACGATAGTTTTTACCCTGGACAATACTCCGAGGGTCAGCGACTCCGTTGAGATTTAATCGAAAATGTTCAGGTAATTTGTTCATAATCGGTTGTTTTCCTCCTTAATTAACTTTCTGCTATTGCTGACGTGACCAACGCCTGTACATATCATGCAATATTTGCCCTTGTTGACTTCCTGCCGTTCATTTGATAAACTTGCTTTATCATAAATGTCATAATCGGAGGGTCTCATATGACTATGAAAAGAGCAATCGGCATCTCACACATCCCACTTCGGGCCAGGAACGATGAAATGGAATCAACCTGGTGCTTTGCGCGCGAAAATAACAATTGCATGCCTCATTATCATCTTTCTGTAGAAGTAGTCTATGTGGAATCCGGCACAATGATGGGAATGGTCGCCGGGCAGGAAATCTGCATCCGGGCCGGTCAGATGGCCATCATTTCCAGTTATGCCATTCACAGCTTCTTCACACCGGATACCTCCCGGGTAATTGTTGCTGTGATCCCCATGCACTTTGTTCCTGCAATACAGAAACGCCTTGAAAATCAGTCCTTTTCCAAAATTCTGATTGAAGATCCTGAACCCGAGCTTGTTTTTCTTATGCGCCTTTTATTAAGAAGCAGCCAGGGTGCAAGTCTTGAAACAATTCAAGGTGTTTCTCAATCACTGTTAGGCATGTTAATCGACTGCTATGGTTTGCAGCCAACTTTACCCTCCAATTCTGCCGGCATCATGCACCTGGTTATTCCGTACATGCAGCAGCATTTTATGGAAGACATCAATATTGAAGATATGGCACGACAGTTTGGCTACAGCAAAAGCCGCCTGACACATCTTTTTCAGGAGCAGCTGCATATGACATTTACCAAATTCCTGAATGCTCTGCGCTGCCGCTATGCTGCAACGCTTCTGCGTTCCCAAGAGTACACTGTGGTGGATATTGCGGAAATGTCAGGTTTTAGCTCGGTCAGTACATTCTATCGTGTGTTTAAACGAACTTATGGATTGGCGCCGCTTGAATATGCTCTTGAAAAAGATAGCGGCAAGGCTTCCGATACCGAATCGTTTTAGGGATTTCCTGCCAGCGGTCAACTGCGTGATATCGCTGAGCCGGCTTGCATTCAGTATAGACTTTATCAGATGCAGCCGTCTTGCCACTTTGGGTCGATGTATTCTCAAAAAATGCTACAGACGATTCTTGTCAAAAAAAATCAGGGAGAGACTTTTTAACAGTCTCTTTCCTGATCTGATAACTTCTTTATATATTATTCTTGTGTCCAGTCTTCTATTCGCAAATCTTCTACTCGAAGGAACTCTCTTGTGTTATTTGTTACCAAGATCAACCCTTCAGATTTTGCATGTGCTGCAATCAACATATTCATTGGACCAATCGGAGTTCCTTTTTTCTCAAAATCAGCTCTAACCCGCCCATATTCCTCAGCAGCGTAATTATCAAATTCCAAAATCGTAATAGGTGATAGTAACAATGACATAGCAAGCCGGTTCTTTTCAACTGCCTGGCTCCTCTCAACACCATGCATCAATTCTGCATAAGTAATTGCAGAGATGCATATTTCATCTGAATTGTGCGCAAGAAATCTCTTGATTACAGTCTCTGGTTTATTCTTGATTGCATAAATACAAATGTTTGTGTCTAACATATACTTCATAGTGTTTCACGCCCCTGCACTGTAGGCTGTTCACGCCCATCACTCATAAAGTCTTCTGAGAAAAGATTCAGGCTACTCAGAAATCCTGCCCACTTATTTTCTTTCGGCATCAGGATTACAATATCGCCAATCTTATTAACAGCTACTTCTTCCCCGCTAAAACGGCACTCTTTCGGCAGCCTAACTGCCTGGCTTCTTCCATTATCAAACAATTTTGCAGTCATCATGTTTATGCACCTCCTTACGTCATTAGTATATACCACGATATATATCATTATCAAGATCAAACTGCCTTATGGAAAATTGTTACTATTCATTCATATTTTTTCATTCCTATTGACAAAATTAACATTTTTCTTTACACTATAAATTATTTTATAGTATTTTCTAATAAGAGGTATACCTATGCCAAGCAGCCCAAAAATCCCCAAAGAACTCATTTTAGAGCATGCCCTCAAAATGCTGATTCGCGACGGTTACGAATCCATCAATATCAAAGCACTGGCAAAAGAGATCGGATGTTCCACACAACCCATTTCCTGGCATTTCGGCAATATGGACGGTTTAAGAAATGCTCTGCCGGAATATGCCCAAAGTTACGCTATCGGTAAACTTTTCAACCTACAGGATAATGCCGTGATCTCTTTTTTAGACCTGGGCCTGAACTATCTCAATATCGCTTTTGATGAACCACATTTATTCCGTTATCTTTTCATGAATGGCGGGAGCGGATATGTGGCAAGCGATATCAATGTATTTTGCGATGCAGGGCAAAACGGCGAGATTACCAAACAGCTTGTTAAGCAGTTGGGGATTTCCCCAGAGCTTGCCAAAGCGTATGTTCTGGACCTGACGATGTATGCCCACGGTCTTGCATCCTATATCGCTACAAAAGTTATAAAAATTTCGAAGGAAGAAGCCAGAGACATGCTGATCCGTGTCGGCACTGCATTCTTTGCCCCAAGTCAACAACCCCACAGCAAGCTTTTGGGTTGTGACCCTGGCAGCATTCCCAAAATGGATGCTGACCCATCCGCTTGGCTCATTGCCCGCGGGAATAAAGGAGGAAACTAATCATGAAAATCTTAGTATTAAACGGAAGCCCCAAAGCCAAAAGTGATACCATGCATCTGACAAATGCATTTCTTGACGGCATTGCAAAAAAGGGCGTACACGAGATTGAAATTGTAAATGTCATTGAAAAAAATATCAAGCCATGCATGGGCTGCTTTGCATGCTGGAAGCTTCAGAACGGAAAGTGTATACAGAACGATGATCAGAATGATATTCTTAGTAAAATCATAGCCAACGACATTATCATCTGGAGCTTTCCTCTATACTGCTACAGTATGCCATCCCATTTAAAAGCAGTAGTGGACAGAACCATTCCTCTTGCCAAGATGTCCATGAAAGAGGAAAACGGTATCGTTCGCCATGATACCTTGGTTGATCTTTCTAAAAAGCGCTATGTGGTGATTTCAGGCTGCGGATTTCCTAACTGGGACGGCAACTTTGACGGGTTGAAGCTGCAGTGCAGAAATATGTTCGGCAAAGATGTGACTATGGTATGCGTTCCGGAGACACCGATGCTTAATGAGCCTACTGCTGCACCGCTTACGGGACCGCTGCTTGAAAAGTTCGTGGCGGCCGGTGAAGAATATGCTGAACATCTGGCATTGTCGGAGGAAACGATAAACAGTCTGGAAATGCCGATGCTGCCTAATGATATTTATATTCAGATTGTGAATGGGAATGCTGGGCAATAGACCAGAAATACTGCCGAACTCATTAGTCTGGCATTGAGAAACACTAAAAAACCAGTTGACATTCCCAAAAAATCTCGTTATACTTGTCTAAGATCAAATAAGAAAGAAAGGAGACAATATCATGACCAAGATCAGAATGAACCACGTAACTGCACAACTGAAGTATCAGAAGATTGTCTCCCGGGATATTGTGGACTAACCTCATAATCAGACAAGGCATTCGTGCCTCTATGAAAGTGAATTCAAAGCCATGGCTATCTAACGGAAGCCATGGCTTTTTTTGCGCGATGAGCAGAGCCAAGTGGTTGAAATCATGAAAATGGATGCTTGCATACATTTTCATGATTGCGACCATTTGGCGAGCAACGCGAGCTTGGAATGCCGTCAGGCATTCCAAGCTGCTCATCGCTGACTTGCCGGCACCCCAAAGCCCCTTCGCCCTTGCCGCAATCAAGCCCTCACGACCTTAATTGCCAAGTGCGCCGGTCCTTTACGGCTTTGCGAATGGCGCGCCTGAACTGTCGGCCCCCCACATCCCGGGAAAATTGGAGGACACATGAAATTACCAAAAAGTTTTACCCAAGCCGTCTCCAAGTACGGCATCTCAAAGGACGATATTGTCTTCGCCGCCACGGCAGATTTCGACATGGAATACCGCTTCGCCGACTCCATTATCGCCCTGACCAAAACCAAGTTAATCCTCGCTGCCTACCCCTACCGTGAGAAATCCGAGTATCGTCTGGGCGGCTACAGCAGCTGGCAGCTCCAGGAAAGCGCTTCCCTTTTGGAGGAACCCGCCCTGTGCTTCTACGACCTGACCACCGTCTCCAAAATGGAGGTCATCCGTGAGATCAGCACCGGCGTACTGTTGGCGGAAATCGATGGCACAGAACGCAATCTCTGCCACTTTTCCAACACCAGAATGGAATCCTTTCTGCGCATCTGCAAGCTGCTTGATAAACTGAAGAAAAACGAAGAAATATTACCGGAGGACCTTGACGTAGCCAAGGGAAAAGAATGCTGCCCCAAATGCGGCATGATCTATCCTGACCAGGAGCGCAAAGTCTGCCCCAAATGTATGGATAAAAAGTCCATTCTTTTCAGAATCCTGGGATATTTCAAGCCTTATAAGAAAAGCCTGGCCGTTATGATTCTGTGCTATATCGGCACCGCGGTGCTGAATCTGGTGTGGCCGTACTTAAGCGGTACCATCCTTTACGACAAAGTACTGGCCCGTGACGAAGCTTTTCTGGAGTTGTTACATATTCCCGCAGGGCGCTTTCTCACCGCGCTTACCATGCTGGTCATCACTATGATCCTGACCAAAATCACGATTCAGGGGCTGGGCATTCTGCAGGGCGTGCTGACTGCGAAAATTGCGCCTGAGGTGGTTGCTACCATCAAGAGCCAGGTCTTTGCCTCCATGGGTAA
>JAFTVH010000012.1 GCA_017465845.1 Lachnospiraceae bacterium
CTTGTGTAAAAATGGGGTCAGCCATTGCCAGAATATCTGGTTAGGCATAAATCGGTAAAATGGCGTCTACCAAACGGGGACAACCATGGATTTTGGGTATAAAATTGGATTTTGAGTGTCCAGTTTATAGGGTACATTTTAGGAGGTAATTTGGGCATATACAGATTTTTGCGTCTGTAATGCCCAATTGGAACACGAAAATACTGAAAACAGCGATTTTTTTGTTAACATAAATCCTCGTTCCGGACATATACAGAAAAATCTCTACTCAATGCCCAAAATTCTTCTCATTTTTTGACATAGGGGACAAAAAATTTTGCATATGTCCAAAACCCGTCAGACAAGCCTTTATTTTTGTGTTGGCTGAATCGATTTTGGGCATAACAACGCAAAAAGCATGTATATGTCCAAAATGCCTCTGAACAGTAACCGCTTAGCTCAAGTGCTTTTTAGGCAGCTGAAAGACAAAAGGAATATTTTATTGGTGCCCCCATATATTATATAGAACCATATATCGGAGTGCTATCATGAATGAAAATATATTAACAAATAGCTGCAGTTTCAAAGACGTAACCCCCATTATGATGGCCCTGCCATACCCCGAGACCCGGGTACAGGAGAAGAATACGGCCTACGCAGATCTGCTCAGTAATGACTACGCCGGTTCCGTATCCGAGATGTCAGCAATTACCCAATATATCAACAATGAGAACCGTCTGTCCTGCGATAGATGTCCTCTGGCTAAAACGATTATCGGCATTGCCATGGCTGAAATGATTCATTTGCAGAAGCTGGGAGAGCTGATTTTTTTACTGGGCGGCGATATTGATTTTATTGCAAAGCAGTCAAACGGAAGGTATAAAATGTGGACGCCCCAATATCTGAAGATTTCAGACAACGCCGGGGAAATGCTTCAGGCAGATATAGAGTCGGAGAAAGCAGCAATCGATCAGTATAAAAGGCACATGAAAATGATAAATGATAAATATGTAAATGCAGTGCTTGCAAGGATCATTCAGGATGAAGAATACCATATTATGATTTTGAAGGCATTGCTAAATAATTAAGGCAGCATCCGGAGGAGTCGGATCAAGCGGATATTCGCAATCCGCTTCGCTACTTGCTCATAACCTCATAACCGCTTCGCGGTTTGTCAGGTGGAGTTTGTACTCCACCTGACACAAGTAAGTCCCCTGCCCACGCGCTTGAAGCGGTGGGTAGGGGACTTACTTGATTCGGTTAAAGTATTACTTTAGTTTTGGAGAAGGTTCAATAAATCCTTGATTGAACAGCTTCTATATTTACGCTACAATAGTATTAGATCATTGCGGTTAAAATGCAAGTTGAACAATAGCGTTCTTTGGAGGAAATATGATGTTCAATCCCACGATACTCGGAGAAAATATAAAAAGGCAAAGAAGAAAAAAGAAGCTTACCCAGGCACAGCTTGCGGAAAAGATGTTTGTGACATCTCAGGCAATCTCCGGCTGGGAGCGCGGAATCACGCCGCCGGATCTGGAAAATCTGTGCAAGCTTTCCGCATTTTTTGATGTTTCCCTGGACAGTCTTGTAGGAAACTATGATCTGGTCGATGAAAGATTGATGATCGGAATCGATGGCGGCGGTACGAAAACGGAATTTGTTCTGTTTACGGAATCAGGGAGAATCCTGCGCAGGCTGAAACTGGCACAAAGTAATCCTAACGACATCGGAATTGAAAAGTGCTGTGCTGTTTTGACAGAGGGAATCGATGCACTTTTAGACGTTGCGCCAAAGGTATGCGGTATCTTCGCGGGGATTGCAGGCTGCGTGACCGGAGATAATGCACAGAGAGTATCTGCTTATTTGAAACCACGCTATAAATCGATAAAGATTGCGGTAGATACTGACGGAGTCAATGTGTTGGCATGTAATACGGATGCCTTTAACAGTATGGCGCTGATATGCGGAACCGGATCTGTTTTGTTTGTGAGAGAAAATGGGATAATGCATAGAATCGGCGGATGGGGCTATCTTTTTGATGAGTCCGGAAGTGCATATGATATCGGAAAGGATGCAGTGAAAGCAGCACTTGCTCAGGGGGACGGTCTGGGAGAAGATACAGTGATCACTGATTTGCTGAAGGAAGAATGTAAGAGTGATATGTGGGACAGCCTGAATGTGGTGTACAGTAAAGGCAAGCCTTATATTGCCTCTCTTGCACCTGTCGTTTTTAAGGCAAATGAGCTCGGGGATGCTGTAGCTAACAGAATTCTGCGGAAGAATGCAGCTCATCTTGCCAATCTGATTACCACAGCAATGGCAAAGTATAACTGCGGCAGTCATGTTGTAGCTTGCGGTGGGCTTATGGAGCATTATAAAGAGGTGCTTCTTCCCATGATAAAGGAATCTGTTCCGGAGAACGTTGCTTTTTTGTTTCCTCAGGTACCGCCCGTATACGGCGCCTGCGTGGAATGCTGCCGTATGATGGACATTGCAGTAAATGAGAAGTTTTATGATACTTTTCACGAAGACTATACTGGAGGATGAGTAACATGCTGAACACAGAAAAGAGAAATCCCAAAACAACGCACATTGATCAGATGAGCACCATTGAGATGCTGCAGATCATCAATGAGGAAAATTATAATGCCGTAAAAGCGGTGGAGGCTGAATTGGAGAACATTGCCATGGCAATAGAAGCCATTACTGCTTCTTTCGAGGAGGGAGGTAGGCTGTTTTATATCGGTGCCGGAACCTCGGGAAGAATCGGTGTTTTGGATGCTGCGGAGTGTCCGCCTACCTATGGCGTACCGAAGGACATGGTAACAGGTATCATTGCCGGCGGAAATGCGTGTATGTTCCGGGCCAGTGAGAATGCGGAGGATCTGGAAGAAAACGGAGAGAAAGACATTATGGACCACAACATAAAGGCAGGAGATGTACTGGTGGGCATATCGGCTGCCGGTGGTGCTGCCTATGTGCTTGGTGCAATGAAAAAAGCAAAAGAGCTGGGCTGTGTCACTGTGTCGCTTACCTGCAATGCGGACAGCCCCATCGATAGAGCCGCTGATATCAAGATCTGCACAGATACCGGCGCAGAGGTGGTCACAGGTTCTACCAGAATGAAAGCAGGAACTGCCCAGAAATTGGTACTCAATATGCTTTCTACCTGTGCTATGATAAAGACAGGCAAAGTATATGAAAACATGATGATCAATCTTTCACCTTCTAATATCAAGCTGAAGGAAAGAATGATCAGGATCGTTATGGAAATTGTATCCTGCAGCCATGAAGAAGGAGAACAGCTGCTAGAGGAGAATGACTGGAGTATCAGAAAAGCAGTGACACGAATGTAAGTGTAGAAAATTTTAGTGTAAATCAAGCAAAAAGCCCTTTAAAAACACTTCCAAGATAGTGGAAAGTGCCATTTTTAAAGGCTTTTTTGTGTTCTGACAATGTTCGGCATTTTGCACAAGGGGTTAAATATAAAACGTAAATTTTAAGATTGACATGAGGATAGAATCGTGCTACACTATTTTCAGTAAGTACTTATTATATTAAACAGTTTTTTCTAAGATTCTGTGTTCTAATGGCGTTTCTGCCGTTTTTCACCGAATATTAGGTAATTGAATAATGGCAGAAGTGTGGGGATAGTGTGCCCCTGGGTGGGCATATTCCGGGAGATTGCATGCGTTTATTCGGCTGTTCCTGACTCTGCCGCAAAGGAGGGTATGTATTTGGGACAACAGTTCAGACAAGTCCGTATGCATGCGTGAAATCATGCTTGCACGATTTCACGCATGCATACGGACTTGTACTGAGCGCCAGATTATGAGCAAAGATAGCTGCGAAGCAGCGGAAAGCACCGTAGGTGCGGCTTTGCGAATGGCGCGGCTGAACTGTTGGAAAGCGATGTAATGATGGACTACCTGAAGGACAATGACCGATTTGCAGATGTGTTCAACGGTGGCTGTTTCGATGGTAAGAAAGTCGTAAAGCCCGAGGAACTGGAAGAAGGCTCTGAGGTTTACAAAGAGGTCAGGGGGAAGAAAACAATCCCACGAACCCGGGATTTGAAAAAGCGGCTCAAATCCGGCAGAAAGCTGAAGATTCTGGCTATCGAAAACCAGGCTGATATTGATTACACTATGC
>JAFTVH010000070.1 GCA_017465845.1 Lachnospiraceae bacterium
CACTTTGTCCCGCAGTATCGGAAACATTTGATGTCTTCTTTTCCGGAGGAGTCTGATTCGCCGTTATCATCCGGGCAGCCTGTGGCCGAATCGCCTGAGCAGCCTGCTTTTCTTTCTTCTCTTTTATTGCTGAAGTATATTCGATATATTTCAAATCAGCACCTTCTTTTGCCAGCAGCAAATCTGTAGCCAGTGCGCAGCTTACCAGGAGCTCCTGAGAAGGATTGGCAATTGCCATGGTCAGCCCCGCCTGAATAGCCAAGGTAAGGAATGCAGTATTGACATAGCTTCTCTCCGGCATGCCAAAAGAGATATTAGACAGACCGCAAATAGTGGCAAGACCAAGTTCTTTACAATATCGAATGGTTTCCAGCGTTTCAAGAGCCGCATTAGGATTGGCTCCTACTGTTGTGACAAGACCATCCACGATAATATCCTCTTTCGTAAGCCCAAGAGAAAGTGCCCGGTCGAGAATTGTATGAATGATCTGTTTCTTCTCCTCCAGATTTTCAGGAAGCCCCTTATCAGATAAAGGAAGCAGGATGAACATAGCACCATACTTCTTGGCAAGCGGCAGCAGTTTTTCGAACTTTTCACATTCCAGAGACACAGAGTTAATCAGTGCTCTTCCAGGATACTGGCGCAGTGCCTCCTCAAGAACTTCTACATGGCTGGAATCCAGAGACAGAGGCAGATTGGTCACAGCAGATACCTCAGTGATTGCAGACAGCATCATTTTCTTCTCATCAATGCCGCTCATGCCCATGTTAATATCAAGAATCTGAGCCCCACAAGCCTCCTGCTCTTCTGCAAAACGGGTGACCATTTCCAGATTGCCTTCTCTAAGCTGCCCCTGCAGTGCTTTTTTTCCGGTGGGATTGATTCTTTCTCCTACAATCAAGAAATTCTCGTTTAAACCAAAAGCTACCGTCATACGCTCTGAAGTAAGATATCTTAAGCCTTTCTTTTCCGATTTGACAGGCTGCATGCCGGTTGTCTTATCTTTCAAAAGCCTGATATATTCAGGTGTTGTGCCGCAGCATCCGCCAAGCACCGATGCCCCCACCTCTACAAGCAGCTTCATCTCGTCAGAAAATTGTTCTGCACTCATATCATAGCCGGTATTGCCCTGGGCATCTGTCACAGGAAGACCTGCATTTGGCTTGGCAATTACAGGGATAGACACTGCATTAACCATTTCACGGATGACATCCTGCATATGCGCAGGCCCCGTAGAACAATTGGCACCAACAGCTGCTGCACCCAGTTTTTCAAGAACAATAGCAGCAGTCTTAGCATCTGTTCCGAACAATGCTCTGCCATCCTTTTCAAAAGTCATTGTGACCATTACTGCAAGGTCAGTTACTTCCTTAGCAGCAATCAGTGCAGCCCTGGCTTCCTGTAAGCTCATCATCGTCTCCACAACCAGAAGATCCACACCGGCTTTTTCCAGAAAAAGAATCTGTTCTTTGTAAATTTCTACCAGCTCTTCAAATTCCATGGTGCCTAACGGTACCAGCTGCCTGCCGGTCATAGTCAGGTCTCCTGCAAGCAGGACTTTATGATCCGCAGACTGAGCAGCTTCTCTAGAAATTTCCACCAAATCAGTAATCATTTCCTCCATCTTGTCTGTCAGGTGAAACTCTTCCATTTTAATTCTGTTGGCAGAAAAAGTTGGGCAATATAAAATATCAGTACCTGATGCAACATATTGTTTCTGAAGTGCAAGACATATCTCACGATGTTCAAGAATCCACTTCTCGGGACATACACCTGCAGGCATACCGGCCTTCATCAGATTAGATCCGGTAGCTCCATCAAGATATCTGATCGATTCATTCAAAAATTGCTGAAATTCATATTTATTCATCAACAAGTACTCCTCATAATTAAAATTCATATGTTAAATACAATGAAAACACTTTTTTCCAAAAAAATCAATAAATTTTTATAAAAAAATAAACTGACTTATCTGAACCGTTACAAATAAGTTGAAAGAAGCGAAGCAGATTGCGAATGTACGCTTTACAAAAGCAACAAAATATGATAAATTTAATAAATGTAATACAATGTATGGGAGGTTTTACAATTGAAAACGAAAGGAACAGCAGCGGCAATCGTCCTGATAGTGAGCTTGATTTTATGCGGCTGCGGAGAAGACCCTGAATTAACAAGATTTAAAACAAACTTTGAAAATTTTTGTATCAATGTCTCTACATTAGATAATTCCATTAATAATATAGATGCGACGTCTGATACTGCAACTGGTGATTTGCTCAAATACATCGGTCTCCTTGATGAACAGTTCAAAGCACTGGCTAATCTGGATTTTCCGGAAGAATTTGAGTATTTGGAAGAACTGTCTGATCAGGCCAGTGAATACATGTCGGAAGCCTCATCTGCTTATCAGAAAGCCTATGCAGATGATACATACGATGCAAGTATGAGCGAATATGCTTATAAAAATTATAAAAGAGCTTATAAGCGTATACAAATTATTCTTATTTACCTGCATGGCGACGAACCACAAGACGAAGATCTTATCAGTGAATAAAGAGATTATTAAAAAGGGATGCCGCATCCACAATGGTGTGACATCCCTTTTATTACACACATTTATTAATTTCTCTTATTTCAGAAGCTTAAAGGTTCCAATAATAGGAAGTTCTTTTTCCTGATCCTGTGCAGCATAAACGATACCCAGTATTGCGAAAATCAGGATGATGATACTGATAATTGAAGAAAGGAATCCTCCGATAAAGGGAATCATTCCGATTACAACATTTGCGATGTTACAGATAGCAAGTACAAGTGCCTGGTTGAGGTGGAACTTAGCTCCTTCCTTGTCTCCTGCAAGATAAGCAATAAGCCATCCGATCAGTGTAAGATATGCAATAATTCCAGTAACTTTCTTATCCATTTGTGTTCTCCTTTACATTATGTATTTGTCTTCATTAAAGATAAATTCCATGCCGTAATCTAAGATAATTCTTGATCAGGCAATTCGCAACGATAATCACTAACGCACCATATAAATACCAATTGTGGAATCTGATACCTCTTAAACACCCTTTGGAAACTTTCTCTAAAATATGACTTATCATAAAAATACAATAAATACATACCCCATAAATCACAAAGGGATGATACCATGCTGCCAAAAGAAACTTTCCATGAAGCAGTGCTTCCACTGCCCTGGTCCCACCACATCCGGGACAATAGATGCCAAATAATTTATCCCAGATACATGCCTTAAAAGGAGATAAAGGCAGCAAATATTCCACATATAGAAAATATAGTGGCATTGTAATAACAGGAACAATCAGTCCGAGACGAAACAGCTGTTCCTCCAGATGTGTAGCTTTTTTATATTTCATTACTACATGCCGTAATACTGCAGCAATTCCTGATATTCAGGAATGGAGCTAAAGATTCCAACTATAGCCACTGCCAGGACAGTCATCAGAATACCAAGGATAATACCGATGACTGAGCATACAATCCCTGCTGTAGCCATACCACTCTTACCCTGTTTTCTAGCCAGTATAGAGCAGATGATGCCGGGAATCCCAAGGAACAGGCTATACCATCCACAGCATCCAGCCAGAATTGAGATAATTCCTAAAATCATACCGACAATCGCCAACACGTTGGTCTGTTTTGGCGGTTCCTGCTGAGGCTGATAGGGATTCTGGTACTGTCCATTAGAAGTATAGTCCTGGTAGTTGTTGCTTCCATTGTCAAAGTTCTGATCTTCCATTTCCGCACCCTCCATAATTTATTTGTACTTTATGTAGATGTCAGGTGCAGTCGGTAAGACCTTCTTCCCGTCATCTGATATTGTTTCAGTACAATTCAGATTATACAGCATTTGCTAACAATTTACCAGAGCAAATTATGCATATTAGAGAGATTTTACGTGTTTTTTTCATGTTTTTCTCTTCTTTCTTGCTATTTATCTTTTGTTGTGCTATAGTATTTCCAGAAAATCTTTCACTTTAAAGTGATAATATCTTATTATGTACGAGAATAATCCCGTACTGAATGGAGGCTTTTATGGTTGAAACATGGGATATTACAATACCGGAGCTGACAGGTAATGAGGTGAGACGGGCCTATATCTACCTTCCTGAATCATATGAGACAGAATGTGAAAAGCGTTATCCGGTTCTATATATGTTTGATGGTCATAATGTTTTTTTTGATTCTGATGCGACTTATGGTAAGTGTTGGGGAATGAAAGAATATCTTGATGAGACTGAGACGCAGCTCATTGTGGCAGCGGTTGAATGTAATCACAGCCCTGACAATGGCCGTTTAAGAGAATATTCCCCTTTTTCCTTCCGAGACCCCAGAGTGGGTTCCATTACCGGTAAAGGCAAAATTACAATGGAGTGGATGGTAAATACCTTCAAGAAGGATATCGACGAAAGATTTCGGACACTTCCTGACAGAGAACATACTTTTATTGCAGGAAGTTCCATGGGTGGTCTGATGAGTCTGTATGGAGTAATGGAATACAACCATATATTTTCCAGAGCTGCCGCACTCTCTCCTTCCATCTGGACCAGTCCAAGGAAGCTTGACCAGATGATTTGCAATGCTTCCATAGGTTCCGATACGGTCATCTATATGGATTACGGTTCCAGAGAAATGAAGCATCATGCAGATATGGAAAGGCGTTATAATAAGACCATGAATCTGCTCATGGAGAAAAAGGTACACTTGACCAGCCGCATCGTACCAAACGGTGACCACTGCGAAGCAAGCTGGGAAAGACAGATACCTTTCTTTATAGGCACTCTGCTCTTTCAGGTAGATTGTTAGATAAAATCGTCGCAAAAGCGGCAGAATGGAGATACTTATGGAAATACAATATTTTAAGAACTACAGTCCTTCACTGAATCGTGATATGGAATGTAAGGTATACGGGCATAAAGGCAGACCTGTTCTTTTCATTCCATGCCAGGACGGCCGTTTCTTTGACTTTGAAAATTATCATATGACAGATGTCTGGTATCCCTGGATAGAATCAGGTGAAGTGATGGTTTTCTCAATTGATACTATCGATACGGAGACCTGGTCCAATACTTATGGCGATGCCAGGTGGAGAATTGAACGTTATGAGCAATGGATTCGCTATATTACCGATGAAATGGTACCCTTCATGAGAAATATGGTAAATGAGAGGAACGGCTGGGATGGTTATCCCGGAATCATGGTATTCGGCTGTAGCCTTGGAGCTACTCACGCCGCCAATCTGTACTTCCGCCGTCCGGATCTTTTCGACAGATTATTGGCACTTAGCGGAATCTATACAGCAGAGTACGGCTTTGGCTCTTACATGGATGACATGGTCTACAATAACTCACCGGTTCATTACCTTGCCAATATGCCTTCCGACCATCCGTACATAGAACTTTATAATCAAAAGAAGGCTGTTATTTGTGTAGGACAGGGGCCATGGGAACTTGTTGACTCCACCAGACAACTTCATAATATTTTACAGTCTAAGGGAATCAATGCCTGGGTGGATTATTGGGGCTATGACTGTGCACATGACTGGCCGTGGTGGTACAAGCAGGTAAGTTATTTTGTACCCCATCTGCTGGATCATTGATAGCTATAACTTTTACATGAGATGAAAGATTTTAAAACTATATGAGGAGGAAATTTTAATGAAGAACTTTATTTTTATCTCACCTAACTTTCCCACTAACTACTGGATGTTCTGCCGTGAACTGAAAAAGAACGGTCTGAACGTTCTTGGTATCGGAGATCAGCCCTATGATGAGCTGAGCAACGACTTGAAAGACAGTCTGAACGAATATTACAAGGTAAGTAACCTGGAAAATGATGACGAAGTATACCGTGCTGTAGCTTTCTTTATCTTCAAGCACGGACGTATTGACTGGCTGGAATCCAACAATGAATACTGGCTGGAAAGAGACGCAAGGCTGCGTACAGATTTCAATATCACTTCTGGTTTCCAGGTGGCTGATATCCCTCACATCAAGTATAAGTCCAAAATGAAAGAATTCTACAAGAAAGCCGGTATTCCTGTAGCCAGATATCATATGGTCGATAACTTTGACGGTTGTAAGGGATTTATCAACGAAGTAGGCTATCCCGTTGTAGCAAAGCCTGATAACGGAGTAGGAGCTTCACATACTTTTAAAATTTCAACAGATGAAGAACTGGGCAGATTTTTTGAACTGAAATGGCCTGAAACTTCTTATATCATGGAAGAATTTATTGATGGGGAAGTCAATTCCTATGATGCTATCATTGATTCAAACGGTGAACCTATGTTTGAAACCGGTAATGTTACTCCTATGTCAATTATGGATATTGTTAATAATTCAGACAATTCCATATACTATATTCTTAAGAATCTGCCGGAAGATACCAAAGCAGCCGGCCGCGCTACTGTTAAGAGTTTTGGTGTAAAGAGTCGTTTTGTTCATTTTGAATTCTTCCGTTTGTTAAAGGATCATGAAGGCCTTGGAAAGAAAGGACAGATCATTGCACTGGAAGTAAACATGCGTCCCTGCGGCGGATTTACTCCTGATATGATTGATTTTGCCCACAGCACTGATGTTTATAAAATATGGGCTGATATGATTGCTTTTGACCGCTCTACCATGCCTGTCGGTCAGCATGCATTCTGTGCATTCGCCGGAAGACGTGACGGAAAAGACTTTATCATGAGCCACGCAGACATTATGAACAAATATTCTGAGAATATGAAGATGGTGGAAAGAATTCCCGATGTACTGTCAGGTGCCATGGGTAATCAGATGTATGTAGCTACGTTCAATTCCCAGGAAGAAATGGACGCTTTCTATAATGATATTCTGAAATGTTATGAATAATTATCTCGAATAATTTCATTTATACAAGAAAACTCCTGACTTTTAATAGGCCGGGAGTTTTCTTGTATAAGGTTAGAAAGTTAAACGCATATCATACCATAGAGCGCCGCCATGCTCCGATTTCGATATCCCTTCATTGATAAATCCAAATCTTTCATAAAAAGAAAGCAACTTATCCTTGCAGGTCAAAACAATTCCTCTTCTGTCCTGCTTTATGGCATCCGATATCACTCTCTCCATAATCAGCGAAGCATAGCCTTCTCCCTGAAAATCAGGATGGGTAGCTACGCCAAATATCATTTGCCAATCACCGTTTTCTTTATGATAATCGGCATCCTCGAACATGATATCCTGAAGAACCGGGATATCGGTTACCAGACCATTTATCATGGATACTACTCTTCCATTCTCCTCTAACAGCCAGAAATGATCAGGATAAACAGAAAGCCTTTTTCGAAAACTCTCCCTGTCCGCTGCCTCAGAAGGAGGAAAGCAAGATGCTTCCAGTTCTGTGATAAATTCCAAATCGCCTGTTACAGCATGGCGTATATTGATTTTAGGTTTCTTTTCCGATAACATGCCATCTTCCTCTTAAAGACTCTTAAAAGTTTTGATCCACTCTCTTTTAATCAGCTCATGCCCCATGGTTGTAGGATGTACGCCGTCACGAAGCCAGTAATTTGCCGGCATCAGCTTTTCTGCCTGATCAAATTTATCCTGCAGAGGAATAAAGGGCAGATCATACTTTTCAGCGATTGCTTTGGCTTTCTCAGCTCTCTTAAGTACTTCTGTATGGAAAGTATCCCACTCCTTTTCCGTTGCACTTGCCTTTAATACAAACGGTTCGAGAATCATAATTTTAATATCAGGCAGCGCTTCTTTGATTTCCTCAATCAGCATGGAATAAATCTTTTCATATTTCTCGGCAGCCACACCGTTTTGTCTTTCCACTTCATGCCATACATCATTGACGCCGATCAGGATACTCATGACATCAGGCTTTAAATTGATGATGTCGATTTTCATTCTCGCATACAGATCCACTACTCTGTTACCGCTGATACCTCTGTTGATAAAGGTAAAATCTCCCGGATGTTCAAAACCCAATTCGCCTTTTACTAAAGTAGGATAACCAAGTCCGGTGTTGTTGTCATCCTCTCTGGAACGCCCTGCGTCCGTAATTGAATCGCCCTGAAATAAAATTGTTTTCATAAGCTGCTCCTTTCATAAGCATATCTTTATTCTTTTGTGAGTCCTTGAATCCTGTTATGAAGTTATTGCATTGATTCGTGCAATATTATACACCATCAACTGATATTTGTGTAGCACTAAAAAAGAATCCATGCAATCAATTTACATGGATTCTTTTACAGCAATCTGTTGTTTCCGTAACATATGCTTTATATTTATTATTATGCTCTGGCTTCGTTGAATGCCTTCTGAATCTCTGCCTTGATAGATGCATCCTTTTCCATTGCAAGCTGATGTCTTACTCTGGTACGCATATATTCTGTGTTGATCTTAAGACCTGCTTTGCAAGCTGCAACTCTGACAGCACCATCTTCATGGTCAAGATAATGTGTGATATGATTACAGGAATCCTCATCACCGATTTCGCTCAGTGCCTTGATAGCTGCTACAAGGGTTTCATTGTCTGCTTTCCCCATCAGTCCGATGATAACACCACTTTTCTTTTTAGATGCTGCCTTTGCAATTTTGTCCAATACTTTCTGATTACTCATATGTAATGCCTCCTAATTCATTATAATTCCTGTGTCTGCTGTAATTCGTTCAATTCCGTCGGCACAAGTTGTATTACGTATGAAATATACTTTAAACTCTAAATGTGTACAATTTGTGTCCGTACCATAAAAAGAAAATTAAACGAATCTTAAATATTAAATTATCCCAAATTGAAAATAATATAATCTACTGTTTTACTGTGGTTCTTGCTTTTCGCTCAATTTCTGTAATCTTATATAACTCTTCTGTGGCCAATCTGGTTTTTGCCACGATATCCCCGCTTTCTTTCGGGAAACAATAATATTGCACTTTCGTATCACCAATGCAGATAACATCTCCAATTTCATACCAGTAGAAATCGGAATACAGACTGTAAGATGCCCCGGGTGACTGGCTATAATGCAGCTTCCCATGGCAGCCGTCAAGGATAAAACCTTCCGATGTATGACATAAGGTTCCATCACCAACTTTATAGACACACTCCGTATTCACCATCATATAGATATCGACAGGTGTCTCAAGATAATAAGTACCTTCTAATAATTCCTTTCTGACACATTCCCTCTCCCACTGATACCAATCGGGAATATGTGGAATCTCTGTTTCTCCTTCTGTCGCTTTCATAAATCCATATTCCGTCAGTTCATATTTTTTCTGACAGCTTTGGCAGGTTAGATAGATTCCTCTTCCATACATCTTCCCTTCAGTGTGGCAATTGGGACATTTATATAATACCCTGTTCAAGCCGTCCGCACGAAACTTTTCTGAAATGCGGATATTATTTTCCTGCTGCCATCGAAAGTGGTCGAAATTGAAATGCTCTTTCAGGATTGCATTCAGCTCTTCGGATTTTTTTATCTTAATATCTTCCGGTGATAATATGTATTCAACTTCTGCACTTACACTGGTTTTGCGAATCTGAAGCCCGTTATATAACGGATTTCGTAAAAAAGCGCCATGGGTACGAATCATCACAACCGGCACCTGCAAGAGTTTCAAACACTTACCGATACTATCCGGCAAAGGTGTAGCCGTACCGTCAAAGCTGTAGCTGGCTTCCGGATACATAACAATGGAGCTTTTTAATTCTTTTACAGCGTAAACCATATCCTTCACAAGTGCAGTATCTGTGACAAATTTCTTAGTAGGAATACAGCCGAGCATTCTCATCAGCCATTTCTTTCCAACCATTCCGTCTAATGTACAGACAATCTGATACGGTCTGTCAGAGAACAGAGACGCAATAATCTCCAGATCAATAAAGCTGGAATGATTCATCAAGATCAGACAAGGCTGATCCGGTGACAGATTCTCCATACCGATTGTCGAAAAACTGAAGTGAGTTCTCCACAACTCATATGTAGACAGTACTTTAATCAGTTTGCGGAATATCACATTTTGTTTCCTTGGTTTCTCATGTACATACGGTGCCAAAGCCAGAACTTGCTCGTATGGCATTACTTTTGTTCTGATTTTCATATCTCCCCCACAGAAAATACTTCTATTTGTTTATCCTATTACTTACCACTGAAGTAAATTCATTCTACCATAATCTTTTCTTTCATGCAACAGGCGGAATGGAGGGATAAATTCGCAAAAAAAATCCGCAAGACTTTTGAAGTCTTGCGGAATGTTGTTGGTAACATGCAATTACTATTCTTCAATTGATTTCTTTTTGCTGACTACTACTGTTTCATCCATGCAGGTAAAAATCTCATCCACTTTTTTCTTATCCATCTTTGGTGTAATGAGGCTTACAATAGGAACAACAATCATTCCTGCAATCATTGCAACAGCACCGGCATTGATCGGAGATGCAATGAATTTAAAGAACATATTGGATACTGTCAGAACCACGCCACATGCGAAGCTTGCCCAGACAGCAGCTTTCGTAACGCCCTTCCAGTACAGACCATACATGAAAGGTGCCAGGAATGCACCGGCCAGAGCACCCCAAGAGATACCCATCAGCTGAGCGATAAAGGTAGGCGGATCCAAAGCGATGATTACGCTGATCACGATAAAGAATACCAGCATGATTCTCATGCAGAGAAGTTGCTTCTTCTCATCCATATCTTTTACGATATTGTCTTTAATCAAATCCAGTGTCAGTGTGGAACTGGAAGTCAGCACCAGAGAAGAAAGTGTCGACATAGATGCGGACAATACCAGTACAATAACGATACCGATCAAAATATCCGGCAGTGTGGAAAGCATACTGGGAATGATTGCATCGTAGAGGATGCTTCCACTTTCGGAATAAATAGCAGGTGTATCAAACAAACGTCCGAAACCACCCAGGAAATAACATCCACCGGATACCACGATCGCAAAGAAAGTAGAGATTATGGTTCCGGATTTAATGGATTTCTCATCCTTAATTGCATAGAATTTATGTACCATCTGAGGAAGTCCCCAGGTTCCAAGGGATGTCAGGATGACAACACCGATCAGATTGGGCAGATCCGGACCGAAAAACGAAGTAAATGCACCTTTCTGTCCCAATGTCACAGGGATATCACTTTCGATTTCTGCCAGTTTCCTCACTGCTTCATAGAAACCGCCCTGTCCATTTAATACTGCAACAATGACTGCTATAATACCAAAAATCATAATAATACCCTGAATAAAGTCATTGATTGCTGTAGCCATATAACCACCAAGAATAACATACACTCCTGTCAAAGCAGCCATAGCAATAACGCATACCGAATAAGGGATATCAAAAGCCATTCCAAACAGTCTGGACAGACCATTATATACGGATGCAGTATAAGGAATCAGGAAAATAAATGAAATTGCAGATGCTGCAATCCTAAGAGCCTTGGAATCATACCTTTTTCCGAAGTAATCAGGCATAGTAGCTGCAGCCAGATGCTTACTCATTACTCTCGTTCTTCTTCCAAGAATGATCCAGGCAAGTAAGGAACCGATAACAGCATTACCAATACCGATCCATGTAGCAGAGAGACCGTACTTATACCCAAATTGTCCCGCATAACCTACGAATACAACCGCTGAAAAATAGGATGTACCATAAGCAAACGCTGTCAGCCAGGGACCTACGCTTCTTCCGCCCAATACAAAATCATTGACATTTGTTGCATGCTTTCTTGAGTAAATTCCTACAGCGATCATGACTGCAAAGAAAATAATCAGAAAAATAACCTTCGTAACCATCTTAATCCCTCCGTTTTATCTCTTGTACTTTAAACTTTTAAATTGCAAAGCTTTAAAGTGTTAAAGTAATTACATTATACAAAAACCCTGCAAATAATGCAAGGGTTTTGTAATAATTTTATAATGCTTAATAAAATAGTACTTACAGATTCAACAATTTTTTTGCATTCCCTGAAAGGATATCTTCTATTGAGGTTTTCTCAATCGGCAGATTTTTTACAGCCTGTATCCCGCTCGCAGCATCACTCCAGGGAGAATCCGTTGCAAAAAGAATTTTGGTTTTATCATGTTTCTCAAAGATTTTCAGGAATATCTCTTGACTGATGTAGTCAAAGGTGAATGCCGTATCAAGATACACATTTTCACCTGCCAGATATTCATACACTTCTTCCCACTGCTTCCAGCCGCCGTAATGAGCCAGCACCATCTTTGCGGGCTTGATTTTATCAATTACTTTACGCATCTTATCCGGCGGACAATGAACCGGATCAGGCATGCCTATGTCGATGCCTGCATGGGTCAGGATGATCAATCCCAGTTCACTGGCATATTCAATGATATTCATATAGCGTACATCATCTATCATCACGCCCTGATAATCAGGATGGATTTTAATTCCGGGAAGCCCCATCGCTTTTATGGTATCCAGTTTTCCTTTGTAATCTTCACAATCAGGGTGAATCCCGCCAAAGGACAGCAACTTTCCGCTGTACTGCTCATTTACACTTTGGGCAAACACATTGATGTGGTCAAACTGTGATGGCTTCGTCACCACAGGCATGATGACCGACAGATCCACCTTAGTTTTCTCCATGGAAGTAAGCAATCCCTGCAGAGTACCGTCCGTTGCTGCCTTAACCCCTGCAAGATTTCCCAGCGCAGCGATAGTCTTAGCTGCTATCGCATCTGGAAAGATGTGTGTATGAAAATCTATGACCATATTGCCTCTTTTCTTTTACCCTTCAAATCCCAGTAAAAATGCTTTCTTGTTAATCTCCACAGTCTTGGGCGGAACAGTCTTCTCAATCACTTCAAGCCATGCTTCTTTGGAAAAATCCATATGCTTTGCTGCTACACCGAGCACGATAATGTTAAATACTTTGGAATTGCCCAGCTTCAAAGCTTCATCCATAGCATTTACCTTAAATACCTTATATTCCTTTTCCAGATTTTCAATGATATTTTCAGGATAGCTTGCTGCCCCGGTCACTACAGTGATAGGATCGATGCGATGCTCGTTTACTATGATTGCACCATCCTTTTTCAGGAAATGTGCATAGCGAAGTGCTTCCAGCATTTCAAAAGCAATCAGCACATCAGCCTGTCCTTCCTCAACAATGGGCTCCGCAACTTTCTCGCCATAGCGTACAAATGTCACTACACTGCCTCCGCGCTGTGCCATACCGTGTACCTCGGAAAGCTTTACATCATAGCCGGCATCTACTGTAATTCCGCCCAGGATTCGGCTGGTCAAAAGAGTTCCCTGACCACCTACACCTACGATCATGATATTCTTTGTCTGTTTTCCCATATTTATACCTCCACCTGCTCGATTGCATCAAATTTGCACAGTCCCATGCAAAGTCCGCAGCCATTGCACATCGTCTCATCGATAGAAATGGTTCCGTCTGCATTCTTTGTAAGGGCAGGACATCCCGGGCGCAGGCACATGCCGCACTTTTTACATTTTTCAGGAATCGGTCTGCACTTCTTGGTAAATTTCTGGCCTTTTAAGAGTACGCAAGGTGATTTTGTAATGATAACAGAAACTTCATCCTTAGCAACCTCTTCCTTTATTACCTTTTCCAATTCGACAGTATCAAAAGCATTTACTTCCACTACATTTTTGATTCCCATGGCTTTGCACATATGATAAATACTGATAGCAGGCACAACCTCGCCTTTCAGTGTCTTACCGGTCGCTGCATGATCCTGGTGCCCCGTCATACCGGTGGTAGAGTTGTCGAGAATCATTACCGTACCGGTTCCCTGGTTGTAAACCATGTTCATCAGGGAGTTGATACCGGTATGCATAAAGGTGGAATCACCGATTACTGCCACCCAGTTCTTGATGTAGTCCTTACCTTTTGCTTTCTCCATACCATGCAGAGTGGAAATACTTGCACCCATACATATGGTGGTATCTACTACACTTAATGGTGCAACAGCACCCAGCGTATAGCAGCCGATATCTCCAGCTGCGTGGATTTTAAGCTTATTCAGCACAGAATACACGCTTCTGTGAGGACATCCCGGACAAAGGATCGGCGGTCTGGCCGGTACCTGTGCCGGTGCTTTCAGCTCCATATCTTCCTTAAGGACTGCTTTGCGGATCATGTTGGCACTGTATTCGCCTTGTACCGTAAATATTTCCTTGCCGATACATTTGATGCCCCAGGACTTGATCTGTTCCTCGTATACGGGCTCTAATTCTTCGAATATGTAAAGTGTCTCTACTTTAGAGGCAAACTCTTCAATGAGCTTTCTGGGAAGGGGATGAACCAGTCCTAATTTCAACACACTGGCATCAGGGCAGGCTTCCTTTACGTACTGGTAAGCAATACCGCTGGTTATGAAACCGATTTTGGTATCATTCATCTCTACTCTGTTAACAGGCATATCATAACCATCTTCTGACATAGCTTTTAAGCGCTTCTCAACATACAGATGTCTTCCCTTGGCATTTCCCGGCATCATAACAAATTTGCTCACATTTCTCTCGTAAGGAATATCAGAAGGCTCACATCTTTCTTCCAGGGTAACAGGTCCCTGAGAATGAGATAATCTTGTAGTAGTACGTACAATGACCGGCGTATCATATTTTTCGGAAAGCTCAAAAGCATATTTCATGAAATCTTTGGCTTCCTGAGAATCAGAGGGCTCCAAAACCGGCACCATAGCTGCCCGTGCTACACATCTGGTATCCTGCTCATTCTGGGAAGAATACAGGCCCGGGTCATCCGCCGCTACCAATACGAGGCCACCGTTTACACCACCGTAAGAAATCGTATAAAGAGGGTCTGATGCAACATTGACGCCTACGTGCTTCATGGAAGCCATGGAACGTACGCCACTGATGGACGCACCAATAACTACTTCCATAGCCACCTTTTCGTTAGGTGACCATTCTGCATAGATTTCAGGATATTTTACAATATTCTCACTGATTTCTGTACTGGGTGTACCCGGATAAGCCGCAGATACCTTTACACCTGCCTCATACGCACCTCTGGCAATGGCTTCATTGCCCAGCATAATCTTTACTTCACTCATATCTATCGTCCTTTCTGTCCTGAAAATTTAGCCCATATTCTGGTCTGCAATCAGTCTGTTTGCACCGTATATCTCACGCAGCTTCGGCTTCTCGATCTTGCCGGTAGGATTTCTTGGAATCTCCGCAAAAATAATTTCACGCGGTCTCTTATATCTCGGCAATGCCATGCAAAATTCATCCATCTCTTCCTTTGTCATGGATTCGCCTTCCTTCAGCTCGATAATCGCTGCAGGAATCTCACCAAGACGCTTGTGCTTCAGACCGATAACTGCCACATCATGCACCTTATTATTGGTACGGATAAAATCTTCAATCTGTACAGGATACAGATTCTCACCGCCACTGATGATAACATCCTTTTTACGGTCTACCAGGAAAATAAATCCGTCTTCATCTTCCTGCGCCATATCTCCGGTGAAGAGCCAGCCGTCGGCAAGCACCTCATTTGTAGCCTTTTCATCACGATAATAACAGGTCATGACACCGGGACCCTTGACAGCCAGTTCTCCCACTTCGCCTCTCTTTACTGTGTTACGCTGTTCATCCACAATCTTGGTTTCCCAGCCGAAACCTGCTTTACCGATGGCACCGACTTTGTGAATATTCTCTACACCCAAGTGTACACAGCCGGGTCCGATAGATTCGGACAGACCATAGTTCGTGTCATAAGCATGGTTAGGGAAGATGCTCTTCCACTTTTTAATCAGACTCTGGGGTACAGGCTGAGCACCGATGTGCATCAGACGCCACTGATCCAGTTCATAGTCATCAAGGTTTACTTTACCGCTCTCAATAGCCTCCACAATGTCCTGAGCCCAGGGAACAAGAAGCCATACGATGGTGCATTTCTCTTTGGATACCGCATCCAGAATAAACTCCGGCTTAGTGCCCTTTAACAGTATTGCTTTACTGCCTGAAAGAAGGCTGCCGAACCAGTGCATCTTGGCGCCGGTGTGATACAGAGGCGGAATGCACAGGAACACATCGTCTTTCTGCTGACCATGATGATTCTGCTCTACCTTACAGGAGTGCACCAGACTTCTGTGTTTATGTAAAATTGCCTTCGGGAAACCTGTGGTTCCGGAAGAAAAATAGATAGCTGCATCGTCATCATCAGTAATCTGAATATCAGGTGACTGGCTGGAACAGTTGGCTGACAGAGAATTGTAATCATCTGCAAAGCCGGGACATCCCTCGCCCACATAAATCAACAGTCTGCCCTTACTGATGCGGTCTGCAATCTCCTCCACACGTCCGATAAACGGATTGCTAAAGACCAGAACATCAACTTCTGCCAGATTGACGCAGTATTCGATCTCATCTGCAGAATAACGGAAATTCAGAGGTACCGCAAGGGCTCCTGTCTTCAAAACACCAAAATAAATAGGCAGCCATTCCAAACCATTCATCATCAGAATTGCTACCTTATCCCCCTTCTTGATTCCACGTTGAAGCAAAAGGTTGGCAAAACGATTGGCCTTCTCATTGAAGACACTCCATGTGATCTCACGACGATAACTTGTCTTCGGGCTCGGCTCAATCAGCTCGTATTCTTTCCAGGTGACACGGCGGTCTTCCTGAATCTCAGGGTTGATCTCTACCAGACAGATATCGTTGGGATATTCTCTGGCATTTCTCTCTAAAAAATCTGTGATGGGCATGTCTTTTGTTTTCCTCGCATTCTGTCGCATTCTGCGACGTTTTATCTCCGGTTCAAAGCGCTCTGTAACCCCCGCAGGGTTTTATCACTTTAACGCATTTCACTATTAAATCGATTATAACAGAGTATTAGACTTCGGTCAACGTTAAAAAAGCCGGCGCACAACAATTTTCATATTATGAATCAGGTATAAAAATTATTGCCCGGCATATACCGGGCAACACAGTATTGTAATATTTATTTATCAGTCATGAAGCTTTCTCTTGTCAATGACTCTCACAGCCTTACCTTCACTTCTGGTCAAGGTCTTAGGTGCTACAAGATGTACCTTAGGGCTGATGCCAAGCATGGACTTGATAGCACTGGAAAGAGCTTTCTCTTTCGCTGCAATATCATTTGCTTCTGCAAACTGCTCGGGAGTCAGTTCTACAGATACGTCCAAGGTATCGGTATTACGCTCTCTGTCTACCTCGATGAGATAGTTTACGGAGTATCCTTCTTTCAGAAGCACTGTCTCAATCTGGGATGGGAATACGTTGACGCCGCGAATGATCAGCATGTCATCGCTTCGTCCCATAGGCTTGGACATCTTGATCAGAGTACGTCCGCAGGAGCATTTCTTTCTGGACAGAACACAGATATCTCTTGTGCGGTATCTCAAAAGCGGGAATGCTTCCTTGTCAAGGCTGGTAAATACCAGTTCACCCTTGGAGCCTTCCGGCAAAACCTCCCCCGTATCAGGGTCGATGATCTCTGCAAGGAAATGGTCTTCATTGATATGCATACCGGTCTGTTCTGAACATTCGAAGGAAACACCGGGGCCGGTGGTCTCGGTCAGACCATAGATGTCATAAGCTTTGATGCCAAGAGATTTCTCAATATCACGGCGCATCTCTTCGGTCCAGGGTTCGGCACCGAAGATACCTGCCTTCAGATCGATATCATCAGGAGTAAGTCCCATATCCTTAAGTGTCTCGCCGATAAAAGCAGCATAGGAAGGAGTACAGCACAGAATGGTGGAATGCAGATCCTGCATGAACTGGATCTGGCGTTCTGTGTTACCGGAAGACATAGGCAGAGTCAGACAGCCAACCTTATGAGAGCCGCCGTTCAGGCCTGGGCCGCCTGTAAACAGACCGTAGCCGTAAGCCACCTGACAGACATCTTCGTTGGTACCGCCTGCTGCAACGACAGCACGAGCACAGCAATCTTCCCAGAGGTCGACATCTTTCTGCGTATAAAATGCAACAACACGACGACCGGTAGTACCGCTGGTAGACTGGATTCTTACACAGTTCTTTAAGTCAGTACCTAACAGACCGTAGGGGTAGGCATCACGCAGGTCGGCTTTAGTCAGGAAAGGAAGCTTATGTAAGTCATCAACGGACTTGATATCATCGGGTGTGACACCCTTCTCGTCCATGAGCTTGCGATAATATTCCACGTTCTCGTATACGTGTTTCACCTGCTTTACAAGTTTTTCGTTCTGAATGGCGCGCATCTCATCCTGGGATGCACATTCGAATTCCGGCTGATAATAATTTTGCATGATTGGGCTCCTTCCGTACAATTGTCTGATTGTGTATTTTTATCAGACAATTGCTGCTTTTTTAAGAAATATTATAAAATTTATATATACGTTTGTCAATAAAAAAGTCAACCTTTTCGAATAGCGCGGCTGTTACGTTTCTTTTCCTATAATTTTTACGATATATTCAATACAAATCGGAATAAGTGTAAATATCACATTTATTGAAGTCGGCAAATGTGACAATAATATGAAATCTGCCGGAATCATACACCAGAATGGCAATACACCGCAGTAGCATGAAATACATGAAATGATTATCACTAAATTAAAGATTAAATATTTGATGACTTCTTTCCATTCTTTGTCTCTTATATACAGGCATAATCCAAAAAACACACTTATATATTCAAATATTCGGAAGATTAACATTCCGGTTGAAGAATAGCCGATTAGCGCTCCTTGAAATATTTCCTTTATCAGCTCTTTTAGCATTTGTATCATTTCTTTTCACCCGCTCATTTTATGGTATTATATATTTTACAACACTTCACTTAGATGTATCATACTATAATCAGCAATCTATAGCAAGAAAAATCCACAGCGGATACTTCAATTACTTTATTAGCGCATTAATTTCATTCTTCCCCTGAATTTCGCTATTCACTATCGCCCAGATATATGAAATGGGTTTCAAAACAATGCATTTTCTTTCAACATCCACATTTAAAGATATAAGCACTTCCCCAATCTCAATCTCCAGCGTGTACTCTCTTTCCGATGGATTTACCGCGCAAATAAAAATCTCTTTTCCC